>CAZEER010000041.1:0-11114 GCA_964511215.1 uncultured bacterium
TCTATTTCTTCAAAATCAAGATTATTCACAAAGCGTGGAAATAATAAAAAATTTAGAATGATTAAAGCTGTGCCTATTAAAGCTGTAATTCGAATTACAAGTGGATATTTTACCTTTAAAGGATTAATAAATTCCATTATTCTACTAAAGTCTTTGACGAATAGTTTAGTTTAAGAGCTTCTACTTCTCGTAGGTTTTCGTGTATGCCTGATACAAGTCCCATCTCAGCCTCTTCATCTCCTTTAAGTGATACAACAATTTGCGGGTTAGCAACACGTTTATCATACATAACGCTGGAAATATCATCTACATTCATTAGGCGATCATCAATTGAGATTAGACCATCTTTTGAGACCCATATTTGCACTGTGTGTCTTTTGGATTTTAGTTTTTCAATACGTTTTGCTTTAGGCAGGTTTACTGGTAACCCAGCAAACTCTTTTAAAACCGTAGTTACCATGAAAAACACTAATAACATAAAAATGATATCAGGCATTGAAGCAGTTGGTATTTCGCTAGATATTTGAGTTTTTTTTGAAAACTTCATTTAGTTGCTATTTGCAATTGATATACGTTTTGCATCAGCCATTTTCAATTGGTCAATTACTTTTACATAATCTTTATACGCTGTTTTTGGGTGAGCTTTAACTGATACAACTAATTTATCATTGGCTCTAAGCCGGTCTCCTACAATTCGGTGAATTTGTGAAACATTCGTTGGTTCTTCATCAAGTAAAACTTTTCCTTGAGAGTTAATTAAGCAATTAAGAATATTTTCTTTGCGAATTTCTATTTCCATATCTCCAGGAGGAGGTAAAATAATTCCCAATCCTTTATCCGTATCAATTGTTGTTGTGACAAGAAAAAATATCAATAGAAGAAAAGCGATATCTGCCATAGAAGAAGTAGGAATTTCGCCCCCTTTAAATCGTCGTTTTTTAGCCATATATATTTAGATGGATAATGATTACTTTGCTTTATATTCGTGTAAACAATCCACAATCTTAACAGACTGCTCTTCCATATCAAGAACTAGCTTGTCAATTCTAGCAACAAAAACATTCTGGAAAGTTTGAATAATCATTGCCACTATTAATCCAAATGCTGTGGTAAGTAGCGCTTGAGAAATACCCCCAGCAACAACAGCGGGTGATATGTCATTAGCAGCTTTAATAGCATCAAATGCTGCAATCATACCTACAACGGTTCCAGTAAATCCAAGCATAGGAGCTATCGTTATAACCGCATTCAACCAAATCATGTTTTTTTCTAGGAATGCCATCTCAATTGCCCCGGAATTTTCGATAGCTTTTTCAACCTCAGTTATTTCTCTATCTACTTTTGTTAAACCAGCATGAAAAATTGCAGCAATTGGACCCTCTGTATCGCTGCAAATTTTTACAGCTTCACCTGGGCCATCATTATCAATTGATTGTTTAACAGTATCAAAAAATGTTTGTGAATCTACAGCTGACATCATCAGGGAATAAGCTCGTTCGATCACAAATGCTAAACCAAAAATAAGTGTGATCAGAATCGGCCACATGAAAGCGCCTCCTTCCAAAAAATAATGTACCATTATTAAACTCCATATTTAATTTATAAGAATAAAAATTATTAAAATATTTAATTCAAAGAACATGAATTTAATTTATTGACTTTAGAATTGCATCAGCTTCATTAAAGTGTTTTAATGACTCTAAAACTTGATTATCATGCATTAATCTTATATTAGTGCTTTTATTTTTCCCCCAAATTGCACCTGCTAATTCACTTTTAATTCTGTTGCAAATATATTTTTCATCATTACGTAAAGAATCTTGAATTATATTAATCGAGTCTTGTTCAAGATAAACAAGAAAACTATCAAAAGTGTTTTCTGAGACGTCCCAATTATTTTTAAATTCTAAGAAAGACCTAAAATCATCTTTATGAGTCGATGCATAATTTGATGCAAAATTAAAAATTGGACGTTTGGGGTTTGTCAGAACTTTAGCCGTTTCAATATTAAAATTAGTTTTGAATGGTATATGTATATCTGGCGTTATTCCACCTCCTCCATAAACAATTCTCCCTGATTTAGTTTGATATTTAGGTCTTAATTTTTTCAAACTATCAATCTTTGATTCTCGATCCGTTGCATATAGTTCTTGGTAATATGCTAGATCATTACCATCATCATAGGGGCGTTGAATTAATCTTCCTGACGGTGTGTAATAGCGGGCAATTGTTACACGTACCGCAGCCCCGGTTTCCAATGGTAATTGCCTTTGCACCAATCCCTTACCAAAGCTTGTTTCTCCAACAATTAATCCTCTATCCAAGTCTTGGATTGCACCAGATACAATTTCGGAAGCACTCGCAGACCCTCTATTAATTAATACTATTAAAGGGAAATCACTACTACCTTTAGTTTTATTGCTTTTAAATACTTGATTGGATTCTTTTATCTTTCCAACTGTATATACAAGAGTATCTGATGTCGTAATAAATTGATCAGAGATTGCGGCTGCTTGTTCTAAAAACCCTCCGCTGTTTCCTCGAAGGTCAAACAATAATTTTTTCATTCCTTGAGAGGTTAAGGTGTCTAATGCAGCAGCAACCTCTGATTCAGTTGTTGCTGAAAACCTTCTTAGAAATATATAACCGGTTTCATTGTCAAGCATTGTTGCAGCGCCTACACTATAAATTGGAATATTATCTCTAATAATTGTCACATTAAATGGGTTGGGGGTCCCAATGCGAGAAATAGCGACCACAACTTCAGTCCCCTTTCGCCCTCGAAGTTTTTCAAAAACTTCTGTTTTTGTAATTTTATATGCATCTTCACCATCAATAGAAATTATTTTATCTCCTGGCATAAGACCAACAATATCAGAAGGACTATCTGGAATAGGAGAAATAACAGTTATATATCCATCTAAAATATCAAACTCTATACCGATACCTTGGAACTTGCCTTTAAATAATTCACTAATGTTTTCTTGTTCTTTAGCGGGGATATAATTGGAATGAGGATCTAGGGTCTCCATTAATCCTTGAAATGCACCATCCATTATTTTTTCAAAGTCTACAGTATCAAAGTAAAAATGATTTACATATCTTATTATCTGCTCGAGGCTTTTCATTCTTTCTCGTAATACTCTATAAACATTTTGATTGTTTGCAGATATTTGAGGAACAAACAAAAAAATTGCAAAAAGAAAACCAAAGAATGCCGAAAACACCAGAGGCCATATCCGACGGATCACATTAAACATTATTTATACTTTTAGCTAAAGACCGATGTATAGCATTGTACGAAAAGTAACTCCTGACAATGCGGCGCTCGGAGAGTCACTAATTTGTGTTTTACCATTTAATTTCCAAGCACCTGCATTAACAGTACCCTTGTTAAACCCGACACTAATACGCAATCCAACACGTTCTAAAAATTGCCATTTTACAGCGACATAGGGCTGAAAATTGAAAAAAGCTGCAGAAACATCTCTTAACAGCCCTGGAACTGGCCCTGGCCTAAGACTTGAATTATCATATTCGGTTTGGTTTGAAACACCCACTTTAAGGGTATCATTAATCATTATACCATATACGTTTGAAAAGATTTGATCCCATTTTGTATTAGCATTTTGCTGGTCTAATGCCATACCGACTCGTCCAAGGCCAAGAAGTGCACCTGAAGATAATTCTAAGTCTTGAAGGAGCGGCATAACATATTCAACAGATGCGGCTCCAAGAAGAAATGTAAACTTAGCTCTAATAGAGGGGTTAAAATAATCGCTATACATTTTAGATGTTTCCCCTACATCAAGGCTGTCATTACCATTTGTATCAATAAATATTTCTATATTAGGGATTGTACTAACTGATGAACCGCCCATACCAGCGTATCCACCGATACGCCATCTTCCTGTTACATGTGCAAACCCCTCTCCTCCGTGAACAACAAAAGGGTCATCAAAATCATCAGAATTCAAACCTAATTTACTGAGATGTGATGCTCCGGGTATTGAATCAAGCTTTATGTACATTGGACTATAACCAATACCACCACCCAGAAAGTCTTCTGCTGGGTATCCAAACTGCCCAAATACAATTGATAAATGCAATATTGCTAAAAAAATAATGTTTTTCATAATCATTTCAATTGGGATCTCCGCATGATAAAGTATGTCAAATTAAGATTCATTATTCAATTAATAAAGTAAATATAGGTTAAATTTTACTTATCTAGGCAAAAAGATCTAAAAGGGGTCTTTTTCTTGTAAAAACAGTTGCATTAAACTATATTTTTCGAGTAGTAAACGAGGTAAGGGAGACCAAAACGTCAATTGTACTCCCTTTAAATATATTCAATGCATGTATATATCATGATGTTGAACAATAATATAAGGAGAAGAAATGAGCTTTATTAGGGCATTATTTCTTGGAGTCACCCTATTATCCTTTTCGCAGGGTAAGGAAGCATTCCATATTAAAGGACCCTATGATATTGATGCTGATGGTCAAGAGGAAACTCTAGTACTAAACAGTCATGGATTTTCCGCAATGCTTATCGAGATTTTACCATCAGGAGAAGACACACTCTGGAAATACTCCACTGCAAATGATTTAATTATAAAAGATTGTGAGATCGTAGATCTGAATGGTGATGGGATGGAAGAGATAATTTTAATTCCAAGTTTAATCACAGCATTTGAAGATCAGCCATGGTTGTATGTGTTTCTAGGAAATTCAAGCGGTTTTCAAGATCAGCCACTTACTTATCAAGATACTCCTTTTGATTTAAAAATAATTAGGCCATTAAATCTTACACTACTTTCGGATGTTACACAAAAGGTAGGTGTTTGTTTTGGTTCTCCAATCAGACAGGGAATGATTTTTAATATTACAATATCCAATGATTCACTTGTTTTAGAAAATATTAAAAAGATTTCAAGTCCCACTACAAGTAATGGATATGGGGTGTTACAAATGGAAGGTTTTACTAGTGCTGGTAGTGAATTTATAACGATTATTTCAGCTGAAGAGAACGCATTAAAAACTGCAATTCTTTCTATGGATAAAGACTTTGAAGTCATTTATTCAGAAACAATAGCATTTGATAATGCCAGCAATATATTAGCAACAGATATCCAATCTTATAAATCAAAACTGGCTGAGGAAAATGGGTTACTTATCCCTTTTCGATCAAGCGGTGTGTACTTGCTATCGTTACAAGGAGAAAATGTTTTTTTGTCTAAAACCAGTATGTCGGATAAAGATGCCTTCCCATCAACTGTTAATGAAACCAGGTCCTTAAGAACAATATTGAAAAATAGATTAGAAATAAAATTATTAGAAACGAACCCTAGTTTTGTGGACTCTTCCTTTTCAAGAATTGCGCAAGAACGCCTTCCCCCACCAACCCTTCCCCGTAATTCTGAATTGAAAAAACAGAATTCTTTGCCAATTCCTTCTAAAGAAGATCGAACTAGTATGCCAAGAGGAAAACAAGAATTATATTATAAGCCTGAACATTCTTCCAATGTAAAAGATAATTATAGTATGCTTAGTCCAACACTTGGAGACTTCCTAACTAAAGTAAAAAAACAACCCAGTAAACCGAAGGATAAGGAAGAAAAGATATCTATACCATCGATAAATAGTGAAATGGAGAGTGTTAATTGGGCAGATGAGGCTGGGTTTTTACAATTAGACTTAGGTGAGTATGTGAAAGAAGCTCAAGACTCCATTGTTAAAAAATCCCCAGTGCCCTCACTAGATGCTGGAATAACGAATTTTACAAAAGAGGCAACATCTCTAAAACAAAAAAAAATAACGGATCAAGATACATTAGTAATTGAAGCTATTGAAGGCCAGATTGATCTCTATTATGTATTAGTAATGACACCTGCTTCAGATATTCGTGATCGATATGTTTTTGATGGTGAAGTTCCTTTTGGTGTAGCAGTAAGTCAAGTGCCGCTAACGGGGAAAGCGACTCACTATAAGCATGGTATATCAGCTAACCTTGCTAATCTTGCAAAGGGTGAAGAATTTGATTTTGCATACTCTTTGAGAGATGCCAGTCTAGATAGTATCACTACATTTGTGATGGTCCATGATCTTCAAACTAATATGGTATTAATGTCAATTAAAAATGAACAGGACACTTTATCATACTCGCAATCATATCAACCGGAGTCTTTTGATCCTAAATTATTTGAATTCCCAAATTATTTTTTTGAAGGTTTTCCGAGCTCTTTGGATATGGATTTTTCAGATAAATTAATTCGTTTCAGCTTTAATGGGATTGAGGATCCTGTTTATCAGGGTATTTATTTATCAATGACAACTCCCTCGCGCCCTCCTCAATCATTATCTTTGTTTATGGATAAGGGGACCCTTCAGGCAATACGGGGTGAGGTTGTAGTGAATGCAAATGGATCAAAAAAAGTTATTACAGAATTTGATTTAACAGGAACGGTTATTCCCTCAGTAATGTTTTCACAATTGATTGAAGAGGAGTTTTCTGAAGACCTAAAAATACAATTATTGCAAGGAGCATCCCTAGAAGAACCATTATTTGGACCAAAAGGTAAGTTGCCAAAAATTACACGAGAACCGCGTTTGCCAGATGCAGAACCGGATCAGCCTGAGCACGAAATTCCAGTCGATCCAAAAATGAGTAATGTTCCTGGTTCAAATGCTAAAATAAAAGAAGAAAAACCCAGCACATCATTATTGGTCCCCATAACTCAAGAAGACGAAATAATGCCAACAGTTTTAGAAGTACAAAAACAAGACAAACCGTCGGCTACTGCTACAGATACACTTAAATTAGAACAAAACAAAAAACTACCTTCACCGGATAGTGCTAAGACTACGCCAGACCCAGAACAGTCTCAGAGTGAACCGCAAAAACAAGAATCTTTTTAATGAAAATATCAAAAAAAATTATTATCGTTTTTTTTGCATTATCTATATTAATGGGTAACAAGATTGTTCATATGAATGGGACATATGATCTTGATGGGGATAAAATGTTGGAGTTTATAGCATTGGAATTAGATCCAACCAATGATGTTTTCCCGACGGCCGTACGTTATTACGAAATAGATATAGATGGTTACCAGAATCTTATTTGGGAGTTTAGTCCACCTGTTGCACTTGAAGGTGAGTTTGTTGATGCAAAGATAGGAGACCTAGATGGTAATGGTTCCCCAGAATTAATTCTAGTTATGAATCTATTGAGATTTGGTGATAATTCAACGCCGCATGTTTTTATTGCCACATATGATTGGGATGGGTCACATTTTTCTGAAATTCCATCAGCCAGTTTAGATGTTGGAAAAGAAAATAGATCACTTAGATGTAATAATTTTCAATTAATTGATCATGATGCAGATGGTGACGATGAACTTATATTAGCTCTTGGTAGTCCATTTCGTGGTTTTGCTATTGTTAATTCATCTAAATCTGGATTATCATTAGTAAAAAAAGTCAGGCCAGACCAATTATTAATTGGTGCAGGTCTACTGTATGTTGGCGTGGTTGACTATGATAGTGACGGCTATGAAGATGTCATCGCTTTAAGCCCCGATGGAAATATTATTAAAGCTCAGGCTTTTTACAATATTGGCGGGGTCTTTGATTCAGGACATTTAGTAAAAAAAGAAATAGAAGGTCTAAATGGAATTTTACCTTATTCAATCCAGTTAACGGATTGGGACGCAGATGGTTTTTTTGATGTAATAACTCCCTTTCATTCGGGTGATATTATAGCTTTTACTCTTACCCCTGCCACACTGGTAATAGAAGATGTCCCATTAACAACCGGTCCGTTAACGCAGGTAGTATTAGAAGATTTTAATCAAGATACTTATGATGATTTTTTGGTTCTTTCTTCTGATATAAATGCTTTAACCTTAGTCTCGGGGGCAGATGGAGATGTAAAAGATATCAAGAATGCAATGCGGGATATCCCATACCAAATGCAATTATTTTCTTTAGTCCCGATGGTCGATTCAGGGGTTTATAGTGGGAGTGTTATTATATCAGGTTGGGATGGTAGCGAAAATTCGACCTTTGTTATTCAACTAGGGAAAAAATCAGATAAATTAGACCAAGGATACTTAGTTACTTCTGATTTTATACAAAAGCAGTTACCAAATCTTTTATCAAATACCAATGATATAGCATCAGAAATTCCAGAAGTTTATGTTGAAATACTACCGGATGACAATAAGCCGTTACGCCCGCAACAGCAACAAAAAATAATCACAGATTTAGGAGAATCACCTGGGAGTTATATACCAAATACGCTTTTATTAGAACAGAGAGAGGGAAAAGTTTTAAAAGAACAACCAAGGAGAGCTATCCCTAAAAAAATTGTTCGTACATTAGAAGCACCAAAAATGCCTAAGCCAAAAGAAGCTGTTGGGCAACGTTTACCAAAGCACATACTTCCCCGCTATGTGTTAAGACCAGGACAACCGTTCTTGTATGAAATCCCGAAAGATAGTTCAGATGAGTTTTATAGCTTTAGATGGGAAAGTTTACCTCCCAAAGGGATGTATTTTCTTTATGAAAGCAAGGCAATTAATTGGGTCCCGACTGATAAACAATTGGATGCTTTTCCAATATCTTACATGGTGCGGATGAAAGTTGATGAATTGATGGAAGCATCTACCGGTCTTAATGATGAAGAACAAGTCTTTAAAGCTACACCAGTTTTAGAAAGTAGAGATGAAAGCCTTTGGGTATATGTTAATGATCCCCCAAGATTTTTAACTCAACCAACTATAACCGAGTTTATCGCGGGGGCAAAATTTACTTATGAGCCTTTTGTACAAGATCGGAATAAAGATGCAACAATAAAATTTGAGTTAGAAGTTGCACCCGAAGGGATGGTGATTGAAAATGATGTGGTAACATGGGAAACGGACAGTGGGCATGTTGAAGTCTACGATGTGCGAATAGTTGCATCTGATGGGTTTGAAAGAACAGCACAAGAATTTAAACTTTTTTCAAGGGCTGGAGTAAAAATACTATCCTCAGCTCCTAATATTGCAAGTGTTGGAACATCCTATTCCTACCCTGTTAAGGTTTGGAAACAGAAAGCTGATCAGGAAATAAATTATAAATTGTTTTATGGCCCGGATGGTATGTTAATGCGTCCAGATGGAACTATATCCTGGACACCAACCCCAATTCAAATAGACACAGTCAAATATGCTGTTATTGCAAGCCATGGTGTTGCAACTGACACTCAATTTGTTAGCTTATTTGTTAATCACCCGCCAATCATAAAATCAGCACCAATAATGATGAATACTATAAATGCAGGTGGAATATGGGATTTTGAAATAAAAGTTGAAGATCCAAATAAAAATGACAAATTAATATATACTGCACGTAAGTTGCCTGAGGGAATGCGGATGGATCCACACACAGGTTTTTTAAGGTGGGAACCAACAATGAATGAATTAGATTTCCACGAATTGCAAATTGAGATATCTGATGGCCATGAATCTAAATTTATAGAAGCCGAATTTTTTGTTAATTCTCCAATTAAGATTGTTTCCGTGCCACCAATGACTGCAACGATTGGTGAAGAATACAAATACCCAATTATTATTAATGATATGAATAAAGGGACCTTATTACCATTTAAAAAGGTAGTGAAAGTTCATGATATTTCTAAAACAAGAATATTTTCGATTAATATTACTGATGATGTTGTATTAGCAAACATTGATCGGTTCTTGGGTGATTGGCATAATGCTGATGCAATATACTATGTAGACCCTAAATATCCCGCTGATTCCCTTGTTTCTCGTTTAAATTTAAAGCGATATACTCATTCAGTGTTTTTTGAAGATGATAGATTATGGGTTTTATTGGAAACTTTAGATGGTAGGACAATAAAGATAAAAGATTTTTTGTGGGAATTTTTTCAAGGCAACAAAAACAAACCTCCTCGTTTAATAGTTGAAAAAGTTAATTCAATTAGATTTAGTCTATTAGATTTTCCTGAAGAGATGGAAGTTGAAAACTCAACAGGCACGCTAAGATGGACACCAAATATTAACCAGCCTGATGCCCATCGTATTACAGTAGTTGCTTCAGATGGTTATACAAAAGATGAGCAATCATTTGAAATTTATGCTAATCATTTACCCACAATTGTTTCAAACCCACCCCATATGGGCTTGGTTGGGGAGCTATTTAAGTATCAAGTTAGAGTTGAGGATATGAATAAAAATGCGATTCTTGAATATACTCTTCTAAAGGGACCCCATGGGATGCAAATGGATCGATATGGTAAAATATTATGGGTTCCAAAAGCATCGCAGATTAACAATAACACATTTGAAGTTGCGGTTAGCGATGGGTATGGGACGGATGCTCAGGCTGCAAAAATATTTATTAATAATGCTCCCACTGTAGTTTCTAATCCAAAACCCGTTGGGTTAACTGGACACTCCTGGCGATATAAAGTTACAACAGAAGATTTAAATGGAGATAAAGTTGCATATAGGGCAGTAAGATTACCAAAATACGCTCGCTTTGATAAGAAAAAAGCTATTCTAGAGTGGACTCCTCGTAAAAATCAAATGGGCATGAATGATTTTATTTTGATGGCTGTAGATGAACATGGTGCAACATCAACTCATGAATTTCAGGTACATGTTTTTCATGACCCAAGTTCTAGGCAACTTGTTAATACAGGTTGGCCACTTATGCTAACATTTGTGGGTGTTGTTTTTGCCTGGGGTATGGCGCAAATATAATTTCTAGAGAATTTAGATATTAAATAAACTTTCTAAACGCTTTTCATTTATAACTTGGAAATTAATTCCAATTACCACAAAAGGGAATGTAGGCGCATACTCCTCAATTTTAACCCAATCTTTTTCTGTTGTTATTATACAATCTGCTCTAAGTTTTTTCGCTTTGAATTCAATGTCTAAAACATGTTTTTTTGAATATTTGAAATGATCTTGGAAAATTTTAGATCCAATAATTTTACAACCAAATTCTGACCCCACTTTATAAAAATTATCAGGTCTGGCAATTCCTGATAATAAAAAAACTTTTTTATTATCTAGAAAATTTGAAGAATTGCT
>CAZEER010000041.1:11214-14057 GCA_964511215.1 uncultured bacterium
CAATTCCTGATAATAAAAAAACTTTTTTATTATCTAGAAAATTTGAAGAATTGCTCAATTTATAATTCATATGAATAATTGACGCTTTTATTTTTGTTTTAAAAAAAGGTAATGAGGTTTTTTTAATTTTTTTAATTAAAAATGGCTTAGGGTCTTCTTTTGTAATAAAAATAACATCGGCTCTCTTAATGTAATGCCATGGTTCTCTCAAAGCACCATGCGGTAGTAATTTATGGTCAGAGAGATTGTCGCTGCCATTTATGAGTACTATATCAAGATCTCTGTAAAGGGAAATGTGTTGAAACCCATCATCCATAATAATTATATCCAATTCAAAATTTTTTACAAGAATCATACCTCCTCGATAACGATTTTCATCTACAATGATTGGAGTATTGGTAAGTTTTTTTGCCATCATGATAGGTTCGTCACCAGATTTGTCACAGGTTGAAATAATTTCTTTTCCATTAGATACTAAAATGGGTCCTTTTGTAGATCGACCATACCCACGGCTAATTATGCCAATTTTGAATTCTTTATTTTGTAGCATTTTACAAATATATATAACCATTGGAGTCTTGCCTGTTCCTCCTGTGGTCATATTACCTATGCTAATTACGGTGCATGGGAGCTTGTGAGTTATAAAAAAATTATATTTATATAATAGGTTGCGGCAAAAGACTATTCCTAAATAAAATAAAGACAGCGGAAAAAGAAAGTAAGGGTAAAGATTTCTATACATCTTCATTATTTGTATAGTGCAAATTGCTAACCTCGACATCATGCATTCCTTTTAAAAAAGTGTTTGTAGATTCTTTTTGATCGAGTTTGTTATCCAAGAATATAGGTTGTCCGTATTCAATATAAATTTTCCCGAATGGTTTTTCTAAATAAAAAGTGTCCCAATTTTTAAATCCCCATCTTTTTGTTGAGCAAACACTAATTGGTATAATTGCTGAATTAGTAATTTGTGCTGCCCTAACAATTCCAAGTTTTGGAATTTTTGGGGGGCCTGTAGGCCCATCAGGTGTAATAAATAAACGAGCACTTGGTTTTTTTAAAATTTTAATCATTTTTTTATAAGCTAAATCTCCTTTTTCTTTACTAGATCCTCTTATAACATTCCACCCCCATTTGGTTGCTATCTGTGTTATTAATTCAGCATCTGCATGTGTACCTGCAACAGCATTAATTGGGTCATTGCGGAGATCGTAAATAATGGATAGGAGCTGTCCATGCCAAACAGAGAAGATAACAGATTGATTATTTTCAATTATCTTTTTATAATTATCACGACCTCTTACTATCATAGTGTTTGTGCTGTAACAGAGTTTTATTATTATTTCAACTAGAAAAACTTTAATACTATATAACACTATTTTTATATGCCTTTGGGTGTTTTTTAATAATGGCTAATGCCGCCCTGTTGTAAACCCCGGAAGGTCCTATTTTATCTTTTATTTTATTTAGATCTGATACCATATTCTTTCTTATTTTTGATTTTTTATTTAATAGTGGTGTTATTTCCAATGCAATATTTTCCGCAGTCATATTAGTTTGTAATAATTCAGGAATAATTCTATTATTTGCTATTAAGTTAACAATTGAAGAATACCTGATCTTTGTATAGAGATTTGCAATACCCCATGAAAGGCTAGATAATTTGTAACATACAACCATTGGGGTGTTTTCAACAGCACACTCCAAGGTAGCTGTTCCTGAAGCAACAATTGCAGCAGTAGCAAAAATCATTGCTTTTCTACAGTCAAATTCTACTTTACAATTGCTTGGTATATTTGCTATTGTTACGTATGGTGATTTTCCAATTATAATTTGCAATTTAGGAATTTGTTTTGATAAAATTTCTATCGTATTTAAAAATATCGGCCAATGGCGGTCAATTTCTTGCTGTCTACTACCTGGCATTAATAGCAATAAAGGCTTCTGGGTATTTAAGTTATGTTTATTATAAAAACTACCTGATGATGCGGGACCATGTAGAGTATCTATAAGGGGGTGACCAATATAATTAACAGTTAAGCCTCTTGATTCGTACCAATCTTTTTCAAAAGGAAATATTGATAATGCTTGATCTAAAACTTGTTTCATTGTTTCAACCCTATTTTCTTTCCATGCCCACGCTTGTGGAAGGATAAAATATGTAATAGGTATCTTTAGGTTAACTAATTTTTTTGCAAGTCTTAAATTAAATCCGGGATAATCGATCAAGATAATTCTATCAGGTTTTTCCTTTTCTATAATTTTCACGGTTTTATTTAATATCTTAAACATTCTTGGCAAATGTTTAATTATTTCAATAAAACCCATAATTGCTAAATTATCAGTGTGTTCAAAAACACGCATACCGGCTTTTCCCATTGTGTTACCACCATGACCAATAAAAGAAGAATATGGAATAATATTTTTGATCGAATTAATTAGGTTACCACCGTGGAATTCCCCAGATGGTTCACCTGCTATTATAAAAAACTTCATTGGTTTTTTTATCATGTTTTAGATATGTACAATTTATAATAAATTATAAAAAAAGAGATTTACCTAAGATACATAAAACCATTAAAAGTAAATTCTGAAGTGTACGTTTTTCTATCTTTAATGTTTGCTTAATCGTTGAAGGTTCTATTTTATTATTATTAATCCAGGGTGTGTATCGGGGGATAAGTTTAGGAACATTGTTTTTATAGATAACATATTCAATATCAAAAAGCTTTTCTAATTTTTCTTCTTCCAAATCAATTATCATTGAATATTGAAATGTAAAAAATAGAAAAACAATAATTAATAATTCCAACATGTATGGCCCACCTGCAAAAAAAACTATA
>CAZEER010000041.1:14157-17113 GCA_964511215.1 uncultured bacterium
AAAAACAATAATTAATAATTCCAACATGTATGGCCCACCTGCAAAAAAAACTATACCACAATAAATGATGAGGTTACCTACATATAATGGATTTCTTATTCTTGCATAAGGACCAGTTGTACACAATAAGGGCGCGCCTACTTTTGTTGTTCTTGTGCGTCCCCCAGCATAACTAACTGCATTTAGTCTAATTAATTCTCCAACGATAATTAATAAAATGCCAAACAATGAAAATTTCACCATTATCCTAGAAAAGTAAATTAAAGGAATTACAATTGGGATTGGGGTATAACTGCGGTTGGCAAATAAAAAATTTCTTAATTCCATTAATTAATATCCTGAATAATCATTTGTTGGATTTTTAAAGCAACTTCCAATGCGTTTCTACCTTCTTCCCCCGTTACTATCGGAGTTGCATTCCCTTTTATAGATTGTATAAAATTTTTTAACTCCATATAAAGCGCATCTTTTTTAACTATTGCTGGTTTTTCATATGAAATTAATTTTTTTATATTGCCGTGGCTAAAATTGGCGGATTTTATAGTATGGGGAGTACGATCATTCTTTGAAATTATTCTATATACTTCTGTTAACCCTTCAAGCATATCAATAGTTGTATATAAGTCTTTTTGAAAAATTTTTACTTTCCTTGATTCTACTTGGGCAATTCTACTTGACATAATGCTTGCGACTGTATCATTCTTAAAACGAATTCTAGCATGGGCAACATCTAATGAATTTGTAAGAATAGATAACCCTGTAGCCTGTATTGTTGTGACATTTGATTTTACTAGAGATAAAAGAATATCAATATCATGAATCATTTTATCTAAAACCACCGGAACATCTGTGCCTCTCGTTGTGTATGGAGCTAACCTTTGAATCTCTATGAATTTTGGTTTTATAGGGTAATCTTTTAATGCAAGCAGAGCAGGATTCAACCTTTCGATGTGCCCTATTTGCATGATTATAGATTTTTCTTTTGCTAATTTTAATAAATGATCTGCTTCTTCTAATGTGCTAGTAATAGGTTTTTCAATAAAAACATGTTTATTGTTTTTTATACATAATTCTGCAATTTCCCCATGGGAAGAAGTGGGTGTCACAATAGAAACTGCTTCAACATTATTTATAAGATCTGGTACATTATTATAGGCTGAAGTATCATACTGGTTAGCAATTTCATACCCTCTTCCTTTATCTGTATCATAAATCCCAACAACGTTTACATCTTGTAATTTTTTATAGTGCTTTACATGATGTTGACCTAGATGGCCTACTCCAATTATGCCAATATTTATAGGTGCATTTTGCATAGTTCAGTCTAAAATTACATAATTGAAATGTGAGATTATAGCTAAGAAAATAAATAAAAGGTTGGGGCATGAAAAATCTTGCTTTTTTTAATTACAAACACCAATTTTTAGTGTAAAACGAGGTATTAATGGAGTGTTCATTATGGCTAATGATATTAAGTCTGGTATAGGATATATTATTCCCGCTGCTGGTGTGGTTGGTTTTTTAGTAGCGCTTGTAATGGAAGAGGCTTTAGCAAGCATTATTATTGCTATTGCAGGTATTCTTATTTGGTTCCTTTATATGCTGGTTATGGAATCCCACATTCCACAACAAATGGGTAATATGATTATTTTATTTGGTGTTATGTTATCTGTAGGTATTTTTCTTGGATTTGGAGTTGAACGGCATTTACATGGTGGTTATGTATTACAAGCAGAAGGGCTAATTTTTTCGTTAATAATATTATTTTTTTCAGTTCTGACCGGACTGAATTTCCGCAACCAGCAAGCATCATTTAGCGCTTTAAATACAAATAAAAATAGCGGGGGATTATCTGAAGAGGACCGTAATCTTGTGATGAATGCAATCAATAAAGCTACAGATTCTGCTTCTGGTGGCAGTCAGGATCCACGAGTCATCGTTGTAAAACAAGAGACAGAAACTAATGATGATATCAATAAAAAAGATCAATTACCACCTGCTGCCAATCCCTATGATCCTTATTTAATGGCCAGTAACCCATATTTTTCTTATCCTCCAGATTATTATTATGATGATGATGACGATGATGAATATGAAGATGATTGGGATGAATATGAAGATGACGAGGATTGATAAATAAATTTCATATATTATTTAATAAACATTCAGAAAATATTTTCTTTTTAATTAAGATTGTTTATTAAACATTAAATTTAAAAAAAACACAATCACCATCTTTAATAATGTAGTCCCTTCCTTCTTGCCTGATCATTCCGAGTTCTCTAAGTATTTTTTCTTTTTTATATTTAACAATTTCATTATAATGGAATACTTCAGCTTTTATAAATCCCCTTTCAAAATCAGAATGAATCTTTCCAGCGGCTTGTGGTGCAGTTGTACCTTTCAAAGTTGTCCATGCTCTAACCTCGTTTTTTCCACAAGTAAAAAATGTTTGAAGTCCCAGCAGGATGAAGCTTGCTCTAATCACCTTATTTAGACCTGATTCTGATAGATTATATTCAGATAAATACAACAATTTTTCTTCCTGTTTGATGGAGGCAATTTCTTGTTCTAAAGAAGCGCATAAGCTTATGAGAGAGCAATTTTGATTTTCAACAAATTCTTTCAAAGTTTTAACATGACCGTTGATTTTTTTGTTGATTAAATCTGATTCGTCGATATTTGCAATATACAATGTTGGTTTATCTGTGAGTAAGTGCAACGAATTCTTAAAAGATCTCATATTATCATCCACCTTAAAAAGATTTACTTTTTTACCACTTGAACAATGCTGCGTTAATTCATTTATCAATATTAGATGGTTTTTCTTCTCTTTTTGATTAGATTTCGCATCTTTTTCTAGTTTTTGTTTCCGTTTTTCCAGAGTCTGAAGATCTGCAAGTAGCAATTCTGTTTCAATTGTTTCGACATCGCGTATAGGATCAACAGTTTCATT
>CAZEER010000041.1:17213-21770 GCA_964511215.1 uncultured bacterium
TAGATTCAGTTAGAGCATTAAACAAAGTTGATTTGCCTACGTTTGGCAAACCTACAATTCCACATTGTAAGGCCATTTCAAATATTTTTAAATAGGAGTGTTAAAATGAGTCTTGTGAAGGATCACCGCCAAAATCATATGTCAAATTATTAAAAAGTCCAACTTGCAGGTTTTTTGCAAAATATATACTCTTTCCTTTGTCTATATTTAACATTCCATTTGCCCAGACCATCAAAACTCCATTTCGGTCTAGTAATTTTTTAATATCTATTTTATATATAATCTTTTTATGGTAAGGCCGAATTTGGCCTTTAAATTTTACATCCCCAACCCCTAGGGCCCTTCCTCGACCTTTACCACCAAGCCAAGTTAAATAAAAACCTACAAGTTGCCACATCCCATCCAAACCAAGACATCCAGGCATGACAGGATCACCTTTAAAATGACAATGAAAAAACCAATTATCTTGAGAAATATCAAGCTCTGCACGGATTACCCCTTTTTTAAATTTTCCACCTACATCATTGATCTCTGTTATTCGATCAATCATTAACATGGGTCGTAATGGTAGTCTCCCAGTGTCGGTTCCCATTAATATCCCTTCAGCACTCTTTATTAAATCATCTGTTGAATAACTATTTTTTTTTGTCATTTTTTTTAAAATTTTAATGGCGGAGAGTACAACAAATTTCTCACATTATAAATGTACATTTTGTATAAAATAACCTAAATAAACCTGTAAATTTAATTCAGAATTTTGGAGAAATTATGTCTAAGTGGGTATTATTATTAGGTGGATCTACAGGGCATGGTGCTGCAACGGCTAAACGGTTAGCATCTGATGGATATGGTGTAATTGCATTTCATTTTGATCGAGGTGAAGCAAAAAAATATGCTCAAGAAACTATTTCAGAGGTACAATCAATATCTGGAGGCCGATGTTATTACTATAATAAGAATGCGGCTTCCGAAGAAGCCATGGAAAAATATATTCCAGAAATAAAAAAGATTACTAAAAATAAGCCTCTAAAATTATTGCTACATTCCATTGCTTTTGGCACAACAACTAATTTTTTCGGTGAAAAACCTGTTACTCAACGTCAGATGGATATGACTATTAATGTTATGTCTAATTCATTATTGTATTGGACACAAAAACTTTATGATGTAGGATTATTAGCTGAAGGTTCTCGCGTTATCGGTTTAACAAGTGAAGGAAATTATTTAGCTATGGAAGGATATGGTCCAGTTAGTGTTGCAAAAGTTGCAATGGAGGCTATTATTAGGCAAATTGGCTGGGAATTAGGACAGTTTGGGATTACTGCAAATGCTATTCAGGCGGGTGTTACACCTACTCGAGCTTTAACAAAAATCACTGAAAATTGGGAAACATGGGTAGCAAACACAAAAAAACGTAATCCAATGTGCCGAACTACTACTCCAGAAGATGTCGCAGCTACAGTTTCAATGTTATTGAAACCCGATGCAGACTTCATTAATTGTTCAATTATATACTGCGATGGAGGAGAGTCAAGGTCTGGTCGTTTTTAGATGGGAAAATAATCCATCATATTAGGACTCTGTACTTTTAGACAATTTCTGTTGAATTAAGGCAATTAGCTCATGACAGTCTTTGTTTGGAGTAATATCAAAACTACGTTTTGCTTCGCTAAGCGCATATTCCCACCAACCTTTTTTTGTATATGCAATCGCGAGTTTAAGGTGAGCTGTTCCCAATAATTGGAATTCATCTCGTTTTAATTTACTTTGATCACCTGAAAATAACCGTGATACCTCCCGATATTCCATAATGGCCTCATCTAATAGCCCTCTTTGCAAATACCAATTTCCAAGGTTTAAATGCCTTGTGGGGTCTTGTTTAGTGCAACTGACTAAAAAGGCTAACAAATAGAGCAACAATATGAAGCTCGAACGACGAGATGTAAAATTGATCATAATCGGACTGTAATTTTTGGCTCATGTTGTAGGAAAATCAAGAAGAAAATCTATATAAATCAAATGATGATTATTAATAATTGTATTTTAGTTTAAAAATACGGAGTGTGCACTTTAAGATATGCCAACATTACTAATGAAGTTTTCTAATTCAATGCCTAGAGAACTAGTTGCCTGATTCCACATTTGGGCAGGGGGAATATTAAAAATAAAATCATCAGTGGTGTTTTGAATAAGCCAATCACCATTTTCTATCTCTTTTTCAAGCTGTGTGGGTGCCCATCCACAATGCCCCATCATTACTTTAAAAGGTATGTTCTGTTTAGATTGAAGGGTGATTAAGTCATCTTGTTTACTGGTGATTGAAATTGTATTTGAAATAGAGAATGCATCATTTGAATTCAAACTGTTATGATGGAGCACAATGCCATTTTCAATTAAAACAGGCCCACCAAGAAAAAGATCTTTTAATGGTACTTGCTTTGTGTCTTGATTAATCAGATTTTTTTTAAATATTAAATTGAGTTTAGTGGTTTCAATTCTTTTATTAATGATTAGACCCATTGCACCTTGGCTATTGTGGTCGCAGATGTAAATAACAGCTTTTGAAAAAATTGGATCAATCATATGCGGCATTGATATAAGGATTTGGTTTTTTAAATACTCCATAGTTCAAAGTAATAATGCTATTATATATAATCAAGGTTTAGTAATAGTGTTATTATTTTAAAATAAAATGATTTTATGGAGAGCATGTGTAATCTACATGTAAATTCAAAGCTGTACATTACTACCTATTAAATTTATTTTTGTTTCTTCTTATTGAAAAAATCTAAAAACAATATAATCGTAAAAGGTGCAAGGCAGCATAACCTAAAAAATATTAATGTAATAATCCCCCGGGATAAATTGGTGGTGATTACAGGTCTGTCGGGCTCAGGTAAGTCATCTCTTGCATTTGATACAATTTATGCGGAAGGACAACGCAGATACGTTGAGTCCCTTTCATCATATGCTAGACAGTTCCTTGGGCTGATGGAAAAGCCAGATATGGATTCTATTGAAGGACTGTCGCCAGCTATATCAATAGAGCAAAAATCCAATGTAAGAAATCCTAGGTCTACTGTTGGTACGGTTACGGAAATACATGATTACTTACGACTCCTTTATGCTCATATTGGGCAACCACATTGTTGGAAGTGTGGGAAGCCTATTCAAAAACAAACAATTCAACAGATTGTTGATAATATAATGGAAATTGCACCAGGTGGTAATATTCATATTTTAGCACCTGTTGTTAGAGGGAGAAAAGGACAACACAAAGGAATAATTAGAGAAGTTCGCAAAGATGGGTTTATTAGAATAAGAGTAAATGGTAAAGTAATCTCCATAGAAGACTTTATTGATCTAGAAAAAAATAAAAAACATAATATAGAAGTTTTGATTGATCGTTTAATTCTTAAAAATAATGTTAAAAATAGGCTTACAGAATCTATAGAACTTGCCTTAAAGATTGGACAAGGTATAATTATAATAAATGAATTGCCTAAAAATGAACACTTATTTTCTGAAAATTTTTCCTGTATAGGTTGTGGTGTATCTATGGAAGAATTAGTGCCAAGAATGTTTTCATTCAATTCGCCTTATGGTGCTTGTAAGAAATGTGATGGCATTGGTTCGCATATGGAAATTGATCCCAATATCATTGTACCAGATAAATCAAAAAGTTTAATTCAAGGTGCAATTACGCCACTAGGAGAACAACCACGAGGTAATTGGTATGGTAATATATTAAAGAGTTTATCAAAATATTATAATTTTAACTTTACTACGCCTTGGATTAAGCTTAAACCTAATATTAGACATATATTACTTTATGGTACAGGGGGTAAGCGAATCAAGATGGAATATAATTCTGATCGATGGGCTGGTACTTATTCTGGGAGTTGGGAGGGTACAATACCAAATCTAATGCGACGTTATACGCAGACTAAATCTAATGGTATCAGATCTTGGATTGAGCAGTTTATGAGCATGAGGCCATGCTCAAGTTGTGATGGAAGCAGACTGCGCAAAGAGACTCTTGCAGTAAAAATTCAACAAAAAAACATTGGTTCAATATCAGCAATGTCTATTGGTGATCTAATTAAATTTTTTAACAATTTAACTCTATCACAATTAGAAAAAGATATTGCTGGACAGATATTAAAAGAAATTCAACAACGTTTAAGTTTTCTTATAAATGTGGGTCTTAGTTACTTAACCTTAGATAGATCTGCTGTCAGCTTATCGGGAGGTGAAGCTCAAAGAATTCGTTTAGCTACGCAAATTGGATCACAGTTAATGGGAGTCTTATATATTCTTGATGAACCATCTATTGGTCTTCATCCTCGTGACAATAATCGTCTTTTAACAACTTTAAAATCTTTAAGAGATATAGGGAATTCTATTTTGGTAGTTGAACACGATCAGGAAACAATTCAATCTTCAGATTTTATTATTGATTTAGGACCTGGAGCAGGAAAAAATGGGGGAGAAATAACATTTTCTGGCTCGCCAGAACAGATACTTAAATCAAAGAAATCCCTTACAGGGAAATAT
>CAZEER010000042.1:0-3431 GCA_964511215.1 uncultured bacterium
ATTGATTTTTTTGCAAATTGGGGAACACCTGTAAGAGCTGTCGCTGATGGAATAGTTATTCGATCGGACCATAATTTTAATGAAGTTCCAGCCGATTTTAGGGAAAACATGTTAGACGTGAGTGCACAAGTTGGTCATACACCATCCGATATTTTTAATAGCATTTTACTTGGTAAAGCAGTATTTCTAGATCATGGATTTGACTTGGTGCCTGGATTCAGAGCTATTACAATTTATGCACATTTGTCACATATTGACGCCCCAATAATACCGGGATATAAAATAAATGCAGGTGAGTTGATTGGTAAGTCTGGGAATACTGGTATGAGAGAGAGCACCTTAGGCTCCAAGGCAGGATCTCATCTCCATTGGGAGATGATTTTACATAAAGATCACCATGAAATATATCTAGGTCGTAATATGCCAAATCCAGAATTATATAATATGCTTAATTCTATTTTTAATTAAAAAAAAAGGGCAAGAATACCTGCCCTTTTTTTTAAACAATCTTAATCTAAAACCCTACTCGCATTGTTAAAACCTGATTGGTTCCAAAATCACCAGCAGGAAGCATCGCAAAATCAAGCACTAGATTCATCCCTACAAATTGTGAGACGTTCAAGGACCCACCAAACGAAAGACCATCGAAAGGATTATTATACCATGCAGGATCAACGGCCGCTATTGCTTGAATGCCGTCTCCTTGTTGGCTTTGTTCTTTAGCTTCAAAGGATTGTTGAAAACCAACACCAACAGATGCAAGATCGGCTACATCATAGGATGCGCGCAACTTGATTTCATCAGTTGCGTAGTAATTACTTGTGTAAGTAAATCCAAGATTAGCACCCATGATATTGTAACCTACGCCCATATCAAATGCGAATGGGAGATCAAAAGAAGCGGCATCTACTTTATAATATTCTACAGGCCTGTCGCTACCCTGAGCCGTTGCAGAAATACCTAAACCTTCACCATCATATTTCACAGGTTGGCCAAAGTTCCGCAATACGAAACCCACATCCAGTCCTTCTACAGAAGCTAGGTCCTGGTACTGTACACCTAAGTCAAAGGCCATTCCACTAGCAGCAACTCGACCAAAGCTTTCTCTTATGTAATTAGCGTTTACACCAACACTTGTATTATCTGAAAGTTGTTTTGATGCAGTCGCACCCACAATTGAAAAATTGGGGGTATACACCTGCCCTGTACCATCCGGGGACCATACAGTGGTTTCATTGATATCTCCAATGTTGAAAGTACGAACAGTTGTTCCCATTTTCATACCGAGAAAATCAACAGACACACCAAAATAATTATTTGAAATATCTGCGATATATTGCCTATTCGAAAAAATAGCATCTACACCATTTTCAGAAAGGGCCAACCCTGCAGGATTCCAATAGACCGCATCCATACCAACTGCATTCGCCGCAGCTCCGCCACCAGATAAGTATCTAGATCCCTGAACTACTTGCAGCTGCGTAGAAGATGCAGTACCCATCCTTGATCCTTGCCCCAAAACGATTGAGCTTAAGACCAAAGCTGGAATAATCGTTAAAATAATCTTTTTCATTTTTATCACTCCAATTATTTAATTGATTAATAGTACTTAAGAACTTGAGTTTCTTGAACAAGAGAAAGCTTTAGAATCTTTTCTTCTGATCCAGACTCAATTCGTACAATATAAAGTCCACTAGCCACAGGATAACCATATTGGTTTTTCAAATCCCATTCTGCAAACTGCGTCTCATCACTTTTGACAATCTCACGAACAAAGGTACCACCTAATGAATAGACCCTAATTGTCGCATCTGCAGGAAGATTATTGAATGATACATATTTATCATTTCTGGCCTGCTCTAACTCATGAAATCCATAGTAAGGGTTTGGATAAACACTTACAGCAGAAAGATCATTCGAAGATGAAACTGTATTTGCAGTGGTTGAAAATGAAAACTCATCTATACCAGCTTGAATTGGGTTTGCATAGTTAAATGTTAGTGTATCACCCTGATTAAACTGGGCAGACCACCAAACCGCATTCCAAGTTAAATTATTTTCAATTGTAGAAAAACCATTACCTGCGTCTTCCCACACAGTTCCATACTGCCCATCTTCCTGATAAGCTAGATGAATAAAATGTGTATACATACGATCATATGGATTGAAAGCATAGACTGTATCACCTTCATTATAACTTTGTTTTCTATCATAAATAGCTATGTCAATCTGCTCAGGTCCACCTTCGGCCTCCATGTCCCAAACTTCAAAAGGAACCCGGATCCTGAATGGAGCACCATCGCCAAGGTTATTTGCATCTGGATGTAAAGCTAATTCACTAAGTCTGGCTCCATGAATCCAAGCGTCCGAACCTCCTTCAGCTTTTGCTGCATAATAAACAACTCCACCAGAAGTTGTAGTGGGTTCTTCCTCAAACTCTCCAGTAAATCTAACTTGAATGTCTCTCTGAAGATAGTCAACAGAAGTGATCCCAGCTCCCCAAGTATCAACCGCTCTCGCAGTCAATGCCCAACCATTTTGGGCATAAGAATCAACATCAAAATCAGAGGCACCAACAACACTAATATCCGCTGGGCCAGCACCAACTGTATGGTCAAAGGCATCGTTAGGAGCATCATAGCCACCATTTACGTTAACCTGAAAACCATTAATTGTAACAGCCGCAGAAGAATTATAGTGCAAACTTGACATATTATCAACGCTCATTCCACCATATAGATCAGCACCATTTACAAATGTCTGATCTTCTAATAACATTGTTCCGCCACCGGTAGCCATATTCCAGTGATATTCTGTCTTGTATTCAAAACCAAGCTCAGAAGCAGTAGAGGTACCCTCTCCATCAACAACTGTTCCATCATATCCATCATCCCAAATAACATATGAGACTGCCACCGGAGTAAAATCACCTTCTGGCGTATAATTTACAGTAAACTCATTACTCGACTCGAAAGCACCAAAACCTGTGCGCAGGGCATTACCATAGGTAAGGGTGTCTCCGGACCATGTCCCGTCGAGGTTATCACAGTTCTGGCCTGAGTCTGTACCATAGGAACAAACATTTCCGCCTCCTGTAATTGCGTAACTATTAACAGTTGCAGCAAATCCTTCAGGGAAAACCATTTGCATACCATCTATCCAAGCACCACCTGGACACACAAGATCGAAAGCTAGTTTTAAATCAATCGTACCAACATCAGCAGATGCTATCGCAGTTGCGGTAATAGTAGAACCAGAACAATCTGTTACTTTTCCAACAGTTCTACCAGGAGTGTCAGCCTTTTGCCAGACACCATTCATATCGCGATAGTATTGTTGTGTATCAAAAAATACTCTGTAGGATTCATCTATTAAATTATTTGAATTCAATATATTAACATCAACAGAAGCATTTGCAGTACCATCATGTG
>CAZEER010000042.1:3531-15594 GCA_964511215.1 uncultured bacterium
GCAAGCTTCACGCCTTCAGTCAATGGAGCTCCAGCAGCAGGAAGCTGATAGACATTATATCCTTCAAACTCAAAACCTGCGCTAACTGTTGACTCTGTTGTTGAAACAGCATTGGCATCAAAACCCCAGTCTAATGATATCCTTCCATCCATCTCGATAGCAGTTAGAGAAGGTGTCGTTGGGGCATTAGGCAATGAAAAATCTTGGTCATAGGCATACTGTGCATATGTATCATAATATTTTGCTACAGACACCGAAGAAACAGCATCCAAACCTGTACCTGCGACTAAGGCAAGTACAACAGTAGCTGTTTCACCTTTTGTCATTGTAAAAGGCCCACTTGCCATTACAAGTCTCCTGTCTCCAGGGGGTAGCTGCACACCGTCAATCCAACCTGAGCCCGTAACAGGGTCACCCGAAAGAGCAAATTTGGTCGACTCTCCGGTTGATAGATCAGTCCAAGGAATCTGTTCAGGATACTCTGGACGTGGAAGAAAGCCTTCCATCAAATTATAAAATTGTAAGGTTCCATTATAGCTCGAGAGATCTGGGTCACTAATCGAAGATCCTGCACCAAAGTAGGTGAAAGATGTCATAGGCAGATATTCAGTAAAATCTCCGTCACCATCGATATCTTGATTATCTGCAGGACCCTGTAAGAAATCATAACCCCCAGCAGGACATGGAAGGTTGTATATACCATTAAAAACACCATCTAACCTGTTACCATTGTAAACATACCCAAAAGAAAGATCAACGTCTGTCCCAACATAATCATCGGTATAGGTGCCCAAGTCAGGGTCAGACCACTGAGTGAAATATACATCATCTAGCGTGTCGGGGTTAATAGTTTCAGAACTAGACTCTAACCCTGTATATGTGAGCTCTGCTTTTTTGAACACCACATTTCCGAGTGGGTCACTTGCACCATAAGCATACCCCCACATTGTAACGCGCAATTCAACACCCACGGCACTTGCACCATAGAGCGATGGTGCGGTTTCTTGCACTACACCGGTCGGTGTGCCGTTAGCATCAACAATAGTAGGAACATCGTTCCCAATGGTCCAGACAGTTTGGTGAGCACCGGGATACCCAGGAATATCTACAGTTGGGTCGTAAGAACCATTTCCATCTGTATCTTCATAAGGAGCGCCCCATGCCGCAGGCCAGTTCATCCAATCAGATTCATACTGATCTTTAACATTCTGAATCTGCTCATCGCTCACATCACTGGTAGAAACAGCATAAAAGTTAGCCGCATCCTTGGTTAGATCAGCAGTGTTCCAATCAGTTCTAACTCGCCAGGCGTGGTGGTTTGCCGGATCATCAGCGCCAACAACCTCACCAGCGTCATTGTGGACAACATATCCGGCTTTTAATCCTTTGTAGTAGGTTGAACCCCCTACACGAACCGGCTCTGAGCTTGGATACTCGCTAGCTTTAACACCCCAAAGCATACCATCTTCATAGATTAGACCTCCCGTAAAGATAGGATAATCAGCCTGCTGCCCGTTTGGACTTCCGGCCGTAGTACCACTACCATCTTTATAGATCCAGTAGGCATGATTATTAATATTCACAACAGAAAGAGCCGGATTAGACACCGCATCAATCTCAGTTGATTTAAACACTGGCTCTACCTCTCCTATTGACTTAGCAAGAAGAGGCGCTGTAACACACAGTGCTAATATTGTTAAATACAATTGTTTTTTCATGTTTCTAACTACCTTTTTTAATTTTTAATTAATTAGAAATTGACACTTGCGCCAAACTTTACGATTCTTGGAGAAGAGAATAAATCTCTACCAAAATCCCATTGGTAATGCTGGCGGTTATCTAAGTTTACATTTTCATAAAGCGTGGAATACAATTCTCCTTGAGCAGCAACAATTTCACTACTTAGAGCTGGGTCAGTTAAGAAACCATCGTCATATGCATTCCCTGAACGCGAGTAAACGTTCACAACGTTTTTCGTGTCCATTAAATTTTCCACATAAGCAAACAATTGAATGCTATTTCCACCTAGCTTGAGACTGTAGTCAACCTTAAGATTGACAAAAGACTGCCACGGGGTAGTAGACTGTCCAACAGGTTCCTGAGGCTCTCTAGATCTGGCGTCCTCCAACAATGCCCCTGCGTATGCAGCGCGCTGCCCCATGCCACCATCGCTAAGAGTAAACGGATGTCCGCTATTAAATTTGTATTGAACATTCACACCCAGTCCGGACAAAACTCCATCATCATCACCAAATCGGTAATCCATTGAAAGAGCACCACGATGCTTATTATTATAATAGAGTGGATTAATCATCATTGGAGGAGGCGAGAGCATACTCTGGCTCAAGTTTCCTGCGTTAGAATTCGGATCTGAGTTTACACCCCTAGCATCTGCGTAAGTGTAAGACACGTAGGTCTGCAAACGGTTAATACGTCTAGTCCTAAGAGTAAACTCTACACCATTAACTGTAGTAAAATCACCATTTGTATAATATTTAGAGCTTGGCTCTACACCATTTGTATTATCAATCTCTACTTCTGGATAAATATTTAAAACTACCTGCCCTGTGGTGTTTTTCGCATACGCGGTTACATCAATAGCCGCATCAGGGAGGAATTGGTAGCTCATACCAACCTCATACTGTGTAGTCAACACCGGGTCAAGGTCAAATCCCATTGGATCAGGGGTATAGTTTTGACCACCCCAAACCAGATGCATATAACGCGATGACGCATATGGAAGGTCTAGCTCAGGCATCTGAGCAAACTTACCATACTGCAAGTGGAACACCACCTCATCAGACACAGGAAACGCAAGGCCAAGCCTTGGTTGCATCGCAGTTTTATTTTCAGATTTCTCTATACCATCTTCTTTCACACCCTGGTTTGTTTCATCCCATGGTGGATTGGCAGTATCCTTTAACCTATAATCATCCATGTTAAAATTATCAACTCTCAACCCAGCACTTAGAACCACGTCACCCGCCTCATATTTATCATTAACATAGAAAGAAGACGTCTTAGGCTTTCTAGGACCATCAAGTCCATCACTATCTACCTCAACTCCATAGTCGTCATACCCTATTTGACCACTCCTGTTGAATAGACTTAAAGCCGCTGTAACATCAGCATTACTACCGCTGGTCGCATCATCCCAATCTAGTGAGTCCTGGGCAATCATACGATTTAGATCATACATAGCGGAGGTGCTAAAACCATATTTCCTGTAGGTGTAGTTTTTCATATCAAAACCTGCACGAATCTCATGGTCGCCCATCTGCCAAGTCAGACCAGCATCAAACCCTGTACTAGATCTCTCATTCTTATACCAGCCTGTTGTAACATCACCGGGTCTCTGAAATGGGAACTGACCTACGTAGTAGAGATCAGGAGATGTGTAAGAATTTTTCCAATATGACGCATCTCCACCAGCAGCGGCAACAGAGGCTGAATCATGCCATGAAAGTGCATCGCCAAAATCACCGGGCTTACCAAAAAGCTCATCATAGCTTTCATACTTCCTGCTCAAATTGCTAACCCCAACAGAGATCAACATATCTGAATTAATAAAATAATTTCCACGGATTGAGTTCATGTTCAATGCTCTTTCGCTTTTAGAAAGTCGATCCGTATTAAACATCCGGTAAATTGGGAGGCTGTTGCTCTGCGCATCCCTATTATCAACAACGGTTGAAAGACGAAGATTAAGAGGACCTAGGTCTGTGGTAACAGTACCATTAAACTGGGTGTTATTTTCCGCTCTGTGTGGAACCGCTTTCCCGTTATCAGTGTTAAAATCAACAACCAACTTATCACCGTCTGGCGTTACACCTGACACATAACTGTCTAATGAATCAGCAACTCCATCGCCATCTAAGTCGATCATGAAGTCTTCGTAGTATGTTGGGTTCCAATCATCAACATGTGACTGACGTATAGCGGCAAAAAACTTGATAGGACCAGCAGGGCCACCTAATGTTGCTGTGTAATCTGAATAACCATAGTCTCCAGTCTCAAAACGGACATTCCCGCCAAATTCATTGCCCCCTGTTCGCATTGTCTGCCTCACAACACCAGAATTAGCGCCACCTATATGGGCACCATAGCCACCAGCTTCAACAGTTATTTCAGCAAGTGCCTCAGGGATAGCTGAGACGTCTCTTCCTGTATTTATAACATCTGTTATCTGGGCACCATCAAGAGTATAGGCGACTTCTTCCGCGCGACTACCTCTAATATGGAGGTTGCCGTTTGTTATTGTGACACCGGCCTGCATATCAAGCATACCCTCTACGCTCCTAGATGCTGCATTCTGAATTTCATCAGCTCCTACACTTCTGACTGAGTTTGTCGCACTAAACTCAACGAGCCTTCTTTCTCCAATTATCGTTACAGCCTCACCCGCCACAGCAGATGTTTCCAGTGAAAAATCTTGAGGCGTTGTTAGATTTGTTTTGACATCAATATTTGAAGTTGTGGTGTTTTTATATCCAATATAAGATGCAGTCATAGAGTATTTACCCGCTGGTACATTTAGGATGGTATAGCCACCCTCTGCATCTGTTGCGGCACCCATAGATGTCCCATCAACCTGCACGTTTGCGCCGGCAAGCCCAGAGCCATCGGCCGCTGTAACTACCCCACTAATTTTCCCTTCAGTCTGCCCATAAACCTGAGCAAAAAGGAAAATGCTTAATGTTATTTTTACTAACGATTTCATTTTCTACCTCCGAATTAAAAATAGAATTCAGTTAAAAAGCCTTTTATAGGTGTGCTTAATTACACCATTAATTAATGAAATATTATTTTTGTTTTATACTATCCCAAGACTTACGCATGCCCCCTGTTAATAAAGGACTCCAGAGAAGCACTCAGGTTAAAAAAGGGTAATAAACCCCCTACCAATCCATAAATCCAATAGGAAACTAAGTTATCATTCAGTTTTTGTCAAGTTTTAAAAATTCTACTCTTTTTCTTCAAAGATTCCCGACTTTTTATTTTTAAAAACTCTTTCCCAATGAAAATAGCAACCATTCATTGCAATATATACACCGCAGGGTAAAACTTGCGCAAAAGCCAATGCCCCACTGATATTAAACAAACCATCACTACTACCAAACCTATAGGGTATCATTGCACCTGTGAGAACAATTGTCTTGTCTAAACTTGCTTCTGCTAATACCCTTGCGGTCTCGGTCATTGTATCGGTGCCATGGGTAATAACTATCTGTCGCTCATTTACATCCAAACAGTTTTTAAGGATCAACTTTCGTCCTGCGTCAGTCATATCCAAACTATCTATAAGCATTATCTGCCTGACTTTCACATCAAGTCTGGAGCGACCCAGTCTTAGGATTTCTTTGATATGTGTATCTTTAAAATATAGTTTTCCATTAATCTCATCATAATCTTTATCAAATGTTCCGCCGGTCACTAATATTCTTACTGGCATAATATTATCACACCACAGAACAAATATCGCCAAATTCTTTTTTGATTAATTTTGGCACTACCGCATTGTCCGCTGGGTATCCCACGGGTATTAGAAGCACCGCTCTTTCGTTTTTAGGGCGACGCAATATATTTTCTAGAAATCCCATCGGAGAAGGTGTGTGTGTTAGTGTTGCCAACCCAGAATGATGGAGAGCAGCAAGTAAAAATCCCGATGAAATACCCACAGACTCATTGACATAATAGTTTTTTTTCCGGGTCTCACCGTTTAAATCATAATTCTTTTTAAAAACCACAATTAGGTAAGGCGCTTTCTCCAAAAACGGTTTTTCCCAATTTGTTCCAAATTGATTTAAATCTTCCAACCAATCATCCGGAGCCCTATGCTCATAAAATGCTTTTTCTTCTTTTTCAGCGGCATGGCGAATTTCTTTTTTAACCACGCTGTCTCTAATAATTACAAAGTGCCATGGTTGTTTATTTGCACCCGAGGGTGCAGATGTCGCTATCTTAATAGCATTTTTTATAAGATCCAGGGGTACCTGTTTATCTGAGAACTCTCGGACACTCCTTCTCTCCTGCATATGATTTAAAAAAATTACCGAGCGTTGAAGCATTTCTTCTTCGGAAAAAAATTTATGATCTAATTTATGGAATGCCATGACCTGAATTCTTCTTATATTTTCTATGCTTAATTTACACAAGACAAGACCGTGCGTACTTTAGAAATACTTACTATAATAATTATATTGGGAGCCTTAACTGCTCTGCTTACCCAAAAAAACAGAACCATATTCCTCTATGCTATTCTTGCGGCAATTATTATCGCTATCACACAGTTTTTTATCGAAGGATTACGCTGGCAATTTTTACCAGCTATATATATAATGCCATTTATGTATGCATCGCACAGATACTATAATGGGATTTTAAATCGACTTTTAAAAACTGTTCTTATTCTCTGGGTTTTAATTGCGCTGGTTTTGCCTTGGGTTATACCAGTTTTTAACCTACCGCATCCAAGGGGTGAATTTGATGTCGGGACTGAAACATTTCACTGGGTAGACTCTTCACGCTTAGAATGGTTTACACCAGAAAAACCAGGTGACTTAAGAGAGATAATGGCTCAAGTGTGGTATCCAGGGGATAACACAGGCGGTTTCGAACCCGAGCCCTATCTGGACAACATTGACCTAAGAGGTAAAACTATCGCCGCAGCTGGAAGGCTGCCATCTTTCTTGCCTGGACACCTAGAATATGTGAAAACTAATAGCTATAAAAACATTGCCTGTACAAAGCAGGTGAAAAATCTGCCTATACTAATTTTTTCACATGGGATAACTGGCTCACGACACTTACACCAGGTTCTTTTTGAATACCTGGCAAGCCGTGGATATGTTGTCATCGCACCAGACCATAGTTTTGATGCAAACCTAACTGTTTTCCCAGATCAGCGTATCGCAGACTATCGTTCTGATATTACAGGTCTACCAGACAGCATAAATATTCGCAGAAAACAATTGGATACACGCAGGGCAGACATTCATTTTCTCATTAATCAGTTAGAAAAAATACAAACAAAACAAATCAGTTCAGTTTTAAATAAAAAACTAGACCTTGAAAAAATCGCTCTTGGAGGACACTCTTATGGCGGTGCTACCGCATTGATTTCAACGTACCAAGATAAAAGAATCAAAGCATGCATAGTTTTTGATAGTTGGGTTAGTCCCTTACCAGAAAAAATCATAGCTGATGGAATTGATGTACCTTTATTATTTATGGGCCGCCCCACGTGGGATAATTCTGACTACCCAAATAATTACATGCTTTTAGATAGTCTCATGTCCAGCTCGTTGAATCCTAAATATCACTTAATAATTCAAAAAACTAAGCACCTTGATTATACCGACATCCCATTATTTTCACCTATCATTAAATATGTTATGGATGTTGGGGATCTCTCCTATGATATTTCTTTGCCATTGGTCAATGTTTTAACTCATAGTTTTCTGGATAAATACCTTGTTGAAAAAAACAGCAATCGATTTAATGATGCTATTAAAAATAATTTAATTATTCATCTTTAGATGATTAAACACTCTCTCCGCATTACTTTGGGCATACTGCTTGTCGCTATAGGCATTATTGGTGGTCTAATCCCCATTTTTCAAGGTTGGATATTTGGCATCCCCGGTTTAATTATATTATCGAACTATTTTCCACCCTTAAAAAACATATTGAACTGGGCAAAAAGAAAGGCTGGATACAAAAAAGATGCTAAATAAATTTTTATTCGTTTTGCAAATAACATAATTTCCGCTTTCATTTTTCTGTTTTTAGTGACATTTTCACCTGAATTTAATTATCATACCTCGGCACTTCGTGTCTTCCAATTTGTCTAAAATTACAGCAATAGTTGGTGCTCAATGGGGCGATGAAGGTAAGGGAAAAATCACTGATTTTTTTGCAGGGGAATCTGATTATGTGGTCCGATTTCATGGTGGAAACAACGCAGGACATACCGTGATTGTTGAGGATAACACATTTAAGCTTCATCTCATTCCTTCCGGTATAGTATACGGTGAACCTATATCCATTATTGGCAATGGTGTTGTAGTAGATCCTGAAGCACTCCTTAAAGAAATAGCCTACATCAAGGGAAAAGAAATTGTTCCTAAGCTAATGGTTAGCGATAGAGCACATGTAATTATGCCATACCACATTGCCCTTGATGGTGCCCTTTCTAGCCATCAGGGTAAGCTAGCTGCGGGTAGTACTAGAAAAGGTATTGCCCCTGTGTATGCGGATAAAATGTTTCGTAATGGTATTCGAACCATTGATCTTTTGGAGCCTGACATTTTTAAAGAAAAATTAAAAAAAGGTTATGCGTTTGCTAAAAAAATAATACAAAATGCGCTATTACAATCTTTTGATATACCCCTAGAAAAAATATATAATTCTTATGTTAAATATGGAGAGGAGCTTAAACCTTATATACATGACACATCGGTGGAGCTCTATAATGCCCACAAGAATGGAAAATCTATACTCTTTGAAGGTGCGCAAGGTATTAGTCTTGATGTAGACCATGGAATCTACCCATTCACAACCTCATCGAATACAGCCGCAGGACATATTTCTACAGGCACAGGTGTTAGTTTTAGAGATATTGGACGAATTATTGGTGTGGTAAAAGCATACCTCAGTCGAGTTGGGGAGAGCCCCTTGCCATCTGAAATACATGGACAATCCGCAAATTTTTTACGAGAAAAAGGTGGTGAATACGGGACAACAACCGGTCGACCTCGAAGAGTTGGGTGGTTGGACCTTGTCCAAGTTAGGCAAGCAGTTAGAGTAAATGGGCTTACAGAGATAGCGCTTACAAAGCTCGATGTCTTAAATAATTTTGAATCATTAAGCGTCTGTGTTGCCTATAATGTCCTTGGTGAAAATATTACTGAAATGCCCGCTAGCTTGGCACAATATCGTAATGCAAAACCAATATATAAAACATTACCCGGATGGGGGGCATTGCCAGAAAAAGTCTGGGACAAAGGGTTTAACGCTTTGCCAGAAGCCCTTAAACAATATATTGCATTTATTGAGTATGAGGTGGAATGTCCAATAAAAATAGTTTCCGTTGGCCCACAGCGTCACGAGACTATTATAAGGTAATGGCGTTTACTCAAGAAATCGTTGATTTTTCTGGACTTGACAGGGTTGAAATTCAAGCAAAATTAAACGACTTAAATATCCCCCTCTCTGTTGAAGAAGTACTAAAAATCCAAAATGAAATGTTATGCCGAGCACCATCGCTTGCAGAGCTAGTTCTTTTTTCAATTCAGGGTTCGGAACATTGTAGCTATAAAAGTAGTAGAAAATATCTCAAGCAGTTTATTACTGATGGACCTGATGTTGTTTTGGGAGCAAAAGAAGACGCCGGCATTGTGTCTGTTGTAAAAGATGACGAGGGACACAGGTGGTGTGTGGTGATAAGCCATGAGTCACACAATCACCCATCGCAGATTGTACCCTACGAAGGTGCTGCAACAGGAGTTGGGGGAAATGTGCGAGATGTAATGTGCATGGGGGCACAGGTAATTGCATGCACTGACTCCTTCCGCTTTGGTGATATAAACAGTAATAAAACAAAATGGATACATGATGGGGTTGTCGCAGGAATTGCCGGATATGGAAACCCATTGGGTATTCCAAATATTGGTGGAGATTTGTATTATCACGAAAGATACAATGAAAATTGTCTGGTAACTCTTGTTACACTTGGAATAGTAAGAGAAGATCATATTATTCATTCATATGCCCCAAAAAATGCAGACGGTTATGATCTAATTCTTATTGGAAAACCTACAGATAATAGCGGTTTTGGTGGAGCAAGTTTTGCGTCGCTTGAACTAGAAGAAGAAAAAAAGGAACAGAATAAAGGCGCAGTCCAAGAGCCAAATGCTTTTTTAGAACGCCACTTGCTTAAATCCACATATGCTCTTTTTGATATTCTCAAAAATGATGGACTGATAGATAAGGTTGGGTTTAAAGACCTTGGAGCTGGCGGCATAGCCTGCGCAAGCGTAGAGCTAGCTGATACATCGGGGTATGGGTCAGAGGTCTGGATGGATAAAATACATATTGGTCTAGACAATCTCCATCCATCGGTATATTTGTGCAGTGAAACACAAGAGAGATTTATGTGGGTATGTCCCCAAAAAATAACACCTATGATTATTAACCATTACAATAAAGTTTTTGATCTGCCAAATGTTAGTGTCGGAGCAAAAGCATCGGTAATAGGAAAAATAAGGAATGACGGTCAATATATCGTTCATAATGGGAAAGAGCAGATTGTTCATGCACCAGCGTCAGAGGTAACCAAGGGGTTTATGTACAACAGAGAGTCTATTCCTAGAAAACAAAACTCTTCTGAACCAAATATTACCGAGCCAATTGATTATAACACAACGTTGTTAAACATCCTTTGCCATGAAAATGTTGCCAGCAGGGAACCAATTTATGAAAAATATGATAAACAGGTTCAGGGCCGCATACATACAGAGACCGGACTTGCAGATGCTGGCGTAATGGCACCATTTAATTCAAAAGAATATCCAAAAGAGATTAGAAACACAGGAATCGCTTTATCCACGGATCACAACCCTCGATATGGACTAATTGATCCATATTGGTGTGGAATAAATTCTGTGGTTGAATCTATGCGTAACGTTGCTTGTGTAGGCGCAACTCCTCACGCGATCACGGACTGTTTGTGTTTTGGCAATCCTGAAAAACCTCACCAAATGTGGGAATTTGTTGAGAGTGTTAGGGGAATAACTGACGCCTGTAATGCCATTACCCTTAAGCATTCTGATGGTAACTCAACCCCCATAATTGCCGGGAATGTAAGTTTTTATAATGAATCTAAAAATAATCCAATACCTCCAAGTCCCATTGTAAGTTGTCTTGGCAAAATAAATAATGTTAATCAATCTATTTCTATGAGTTTTAAGGAACAAAACTCATCTCTAATTATGATTGGAAAAAGAAAAAATGAGTTGGGTGGGTCTGTTTTCTATAGTTTATATAATGAACTAGGGGCAAATCTGCCAAAGCCTGACCTTAATGAGGTGAAAAATCAAATTTTTGGGTTAACTGATTGCATCAAAAATGAATTGATTGTTTCCTGCCACGATATTTCAGAGGGTGGCATATCAACCGCCCTATCAGAAATGACCTTTAAAAATTCAATTGGTTGTAGGGTGTCTATAGATAGTGACATGTCTAATGAAAAAATATTGTTTTCAGAAACTGGAGGTTTTATTCTTGAGTCAAAAAATGAAAATGTCCCTGAAATAAAATCTGTTTTTGATAAATACAATATTGCTTCTAATATAATTGGCAAAACAGAAGGAGTAAGGATCAAAATTAATGATGTGATCAATATTTTAATTGCAGATGCAAAACAAAGTTGGGAGAATGGCTTAAGAGACAAGCTGTGATTTAAATAGGATGAATTCACATGTCTAAAATCAATTATAAAACTGCAGGCGTAGACATTGATGCTGGAAATGAAGCCGTTGAGCGCATAAAAGATCAGGCTCATTCAACTTACACTTCGGATGTGCTTACCGGGCTGGGAAGTTTTGGATCTTTATTTAGTTTAAAAAATACTCTGAGTCACTATAATGATCCTATTATGGTGCAAAGTATTGATGGGGTTGGAACTAAAACCATCATTGCACGAAAACTGCAAAAGTTTGACACTATTGGCATTGACCTTCTAAGCGCATGCGCAAATGATATTCTCGTAATGGGGGCACGCCCTATAACATTTTTAGATTATATAGCCAACGATAAGCTTCGCCCTTCAGTAATAGAACAAATCGTTTCTGGAATGGCGCAGGGTTGCCGTGATACGGGCGTATCTCTTGTAGGTGGAGAAACAGCAGAGATGCCTGACACTTATTTAAAAGGTGAGCATGACCTGGTAGGTGTTGTTACTGGTATAGCTGAAAAAGAAAAAATTATAACTGGTGAAAAAATTAAACCTGGTGATATAGTGCTTGGTTTACCATCTAGTGGCTTGCACACAAATGGTTATTC
>CAZEER010000042.1:15694-21395 GCA_964511215.1 uncultured bacterium
TAGATGAGAACGAAATGTTTAGAACATTTAATATGGGGATTGGAATGATAGTGGTTTTGAGTAAAAACACAATTCATAAGGCAAAATATTTATTGGAAAAATATACGCATTCTTATGAGGTCGGGCAGATTGTTTCTGGAAAAAAACAGGTAAATTTGGTATGAAAAACGCTGTGGCAATTGTTGAATTCCCTGGGTCTAATACAGAACGAGAGACTATTATGGCTTGCCATCGTGTAGGGATAGAACCAGTAGAGTTTTTATGGAACAATTCTCCTAAGCTATTATCTCAATTCAAAGGCTATATAATCATAGGTGGTTTTTCTTATGAAGACCGCTCTAGAGCTGGTATTATAGCTGCGCTAGACCCCATTATGAAAAAGATCAAAATAGAAGCCTCAAAGGGCAAACCAGTTCTTGGTATTTGTAATGGTGCTCAAATTCTAGTTGAGAGCGGTCTCGTTCCTGGAGATATCGGTCAAGGTGTTAGCATAGCTTTGACTGATAATAAAAGGATAAAAAATAAAAAAGTTGTTGGTGTTGGATATTATAATACCTGGGCAAACTTAAAAGTCTCTGGTCCGCCAAAACGTTGTGCCTTTACGCAGCATTTTAAAAAAAACGATATTATAAATGTCCCACTAGCGCATGGAGAAGGGCGCTTTGTTGTCCCTGGTGAATTATTAGATAAAATGATAAATAATAACCAGACTGTGTTCCAATATTGTGATAATAATGGAAACATTGTGGATGAATTCCCAACAAACCCTAATGGTTCTATTTATAATCTTGCCGCTATATGTAACCCCGCGGGGAATGTAATGGCTGTGATGCCCCACCCGGAACGGACAAAAAATGGGGATCCTATCTTTTCCTCTATGAGAGAGTTTATTGAAAAAGGCAATCCAATTACCAACCATATCCTCTCTCAAGAAAAATCATCAAATAAATATGTTAATTATGATCCTGAAAAAAATTCTACGGTTTGGGAAATAAGTACGATTATAACAGATAATGTTGCCGCCTCGGTAACGCAGGTGCTACAAAATTTAGGATGTGATGTAAAAGTCAACCGCAAAATTCACTGGGAAATAAAAACTGGTGATGAAAAAGAAACTATACTTGAACAGATTAATGCCTCAGGAGAACTATATAATTCAAATAAAGAATTTATCAGCGAAACAAAAAAACAAATTTGTGATATATCCCTATTAGTGCGACAGAAAGAAGATATTGTTGGTCGACTAAAATATGAGTCTCTAACACAGCGCTTTGGCGTGAACGGTTTAGAAAAAATCAAAAGTGGTGTTATATGGAATGTGTCCCTCAATAGCGGTAATATTCAAGATGTTATAGATCAAATTTTTAATACAAACATACTTTTTAACCCACAATCACATGAATGCTATAGAATCAACTAAACACTATAAAAAAAGAATTAAAGTAGAAACAAACAACACCCTGACGGAGACTTCTCTTGATAAAGGATCTAAGAAAACTGGAAAAGTTCGAGACCAGTATGAATCAGATGATAAAATTGCTCTTATCACAACCGATAGACAGAGTGCATTTGATCGGGTTCTCGCATCTATACCATTCAAAGGTCAAGTTCTAAATCTGACAAGCGCGTGGTGGTTTGAACAAACAAAACACATTATTCCAAACCACGTAATAAGTATTCCAGACCCAAATGTTACTCTTGCAAAAAAATGTGAGGTGTTTCCAATAGAGTTCGTTGTTAGGGGATACATAACCGGCAGTACCAGCACCTCACTCTGGACAGTATATAATAAAGGAAGCCGAGAATATTGCGGCAACCTTTTGCCAGAGGGCTTAAAAAAGAATGAGAAGCTCAAAGCCAACATGCTTACACCCACAACAAAAGAGAAGCACCATGACCGTCCCATTTCTCCAAATGAAATCATCAAGGAAGGTTGGATGAATGAAAAAGACTGGAACTATTGTAGTGAAAAAGCTCTGGAGCTATTTGCTTTTGGCCAAGAAAAGGCAATGCATCATGGTATGATATTGGTAGACACAAAGTACGAAATGGGAAAAACTAAAAATGGAGAAATAGTACTTATAGACGAGATACACACACCCGACTCTAGCCGATACTGGATTGCAGAAACATACGATGACCGTATCAAAAAAAATAAAGAACCTCAAAATATAGATAAGGAGTTTCTACGTTTGTGGTTTATTGATAACTGCGATCCGTATAATGATAAAGTACTACCAGAAGCACCCCTAGATCTGGTTGTAGAATTGTCGAGCCGATATATATATTTATATGAGACAATTACCGGGGGTTTATTCCCCTTTCCAGATAGTGGAAAATCTATACAAAATAGAATCAATGAAAACCTAAAGGATCTCTTATGAAAACCGTATTAATAATGGGTTCAACATCTGATGAACATCATGCAAAAAAAATAACAGATAAGCTAGATAGTTACGGTATTCCATGGGAACAACATGCAGCATCCGCCCATAAAGAACCACTCAAGGTTCTGGAAATATTAAACAACAATAAAGACAGCGAGAATGTTGTATATATCACTATCGCGGGAAGATCCAATGCTCTTTCCGGTTTTGTTGCTGCTAATTCTAATTTCCCCACTCTGGGCTGCCCTCCATTTTCAGATAAGGCTGATATGTTAGTCAATATTCACTCTACGCTTCAAATGCCAAGCAATACACCAGTACTCACAGTAATTGACCCTGGAAATTGTGCTCTAGCTGTAAAGCGAATATTTCGTGTATAGTCGACTAAGCGCTCTTTCACCATTAGATGGACGCTACAGCGATAGCGTAAAAGAGTTAAATGCCTATTTTTCTGAGGCTGCTATTATGCGCTACCGTATTTACGTAGAGATTGAATATCTTATAGCGCTGAGTTATGAAAAAAAAATAGAAAATTTTCCCGCACTAACAAAGGACCAAGTAAAAAAATTAAGAAAAATATATCAGCAGTTTGATATGTCAAACGCAAAAACAATAAAAGAAATTGAAATCACAACCAATCATGATGTAAAAGCAATTGAATATTATATACAACAAAAAACAAAAAAATCATTTCACCCCTGGATCCATTTTGCGCTTACCTCAGAAGATGTGAACAATTTATCTTATTCCTTAATGTGGCAACATGGGATAAAGCAAGTGTACCTACCATTGCTAAAATCTGTAAATAGAGAACTTAGAACTTTGTCCAAAAAATATAAAAATTCTCCTATGCTTTCTCTTACACACGGCCAACCTGCAACTCCCACTACATTTGGAAAAGAAATAGCAGTGTTTTCCAACAGAATACACAGACAAATTCTCACACTGAAAAACCACAAACTCTGTGGAAAGTTTGGCGGAGCAACCGGAACATGGTCTGCACATTTAGCAGCATATCCAAAAGTTGATTGGCCACGATTTACTTCGAGATTTATTAAATCTCTTAGTCTGCAACCCAATCTACTAACTACCCAAATCGAACCACATGATTCAGTGGTTGAAAGCTACCATTGTGTATCAAGAATAAATTCAATCTTGAAAGATATTTGTTGTGATATGTGGCTCTATATAAGCAGAGGAATTCTGGGCCAGAAAAAAATTGCAGGTGAGGTGGGGTCTTCTACAATGCCCCACAAAATCAATCCAATCCAATTTGAAAATGCTGAGGGTAATATAGGCATAGCCAACGCTATGCTAAATCATCTGGCCAATAAACTCCCAACATCAAGGATGCAAAGAGACCTAACAGACTCGACCACACTCAGGAATCAAGGTTCTGCCTTAGGTTATTCTTACCTTGCGCTTAAAAACATTCTAAAAGGATTAAGCCGTATTACTATAAATAAAAGTAAAATGAATGCTGAGCTTGAAAACCATTGGGAGGTTGTTGCCGAAGCAATACAAACAATTCTTCGGAAATCTGGGCAAGCACAAGCCTATGAACAATTGAAAGAAATAACTCGTGGAGAAAAAATAGACCGTAAAATTATAGCAAACTATATACTTCAACTGGATATTCCTCGTGAGGATAAGGACGCGCTACTCACACTAACTCCTCAAACCTATGTGGGTCTAGCACCTAAAATCGTCGATCTGATTTAATGTGTGGCATTGTAGGTATATATAAAGGTAAGACTGATGTCGCCAATGATATTTATGATGGTTTAATACAATTGCAGCATCGCGGTCAAGATGCTGCTGGAATTGCTACCCTAGATAAATCTAAAATGCATCTTCATAAAGGTATTGGCCTAGTAGCCGAAGTTTTTAAAACAGATAGATCCAAAATTAATCTTACTGGAAAACTGGGGATTGGTCACGTAAGGTACCCTACTGCGGGCAGCAATAATGCTAATGATTCTCAGCCATTTTATACTGGGAACCCCGTTAATATTACCTTGGCTCACAATGGAACCTTGACAAACAGTGAAAACATAAGACAAGAATTATTAAAAACACACTTCTGCCAATTCAATACAAACTCTGATTCTGAAGTGTTAATGAATCTCTTTGCATTTGAATTATATAAAACCAATTTTAGAAAGCTCAACAAATCGCATATAATTAGAGGCTTAAAAAAAGTCTATAAAAAATGTTTTGGCGGTTTTTCGGTAGTGTCACTCGTATCAGGGGTTGGAATAGTCGCTTTCAGAGACCCCAATGGGATTCGTCCTCTTTCCATAGGACAAAAAGGTGACTCGTTTATGGTCGCGTCTGAAAGCAGCGCACTGGCCGCTCTTGATTTCAATTTTTTAAAAGATGTTAAACCTGGAGAGGCAATTATAATTGATGAAAATGGCTTACTAACAACAAGAAAAATAGTGAAAACCACTTTGCACACACCTTGCCTGTTTGAGTTTGTTTACTTTTCGAGACCAGACTCTTCTATGGACTCTATTTCTGTTCATAAATCTAGATTAAGAATGGGTGATTTTTTAGGAGAAAAAATTCTAAAAGACTATCCAAAACTTAATGTAGATGTCGTAATACCAATACCCGACACAAGTAGAACCTCAGCTATGCAGGTAGCATATAAACTGGGGGTAAAATATAGAGAAGGGTTTATGAAAAACAGATACATAGGAAGGACGTTTATTATGCCAGGCCAGAGAATGCGAAAACAATCTGTAAAACAAAAATTGAACCCTATAGAAATAGAGTTTAAAAACAAACGCGTTCTATTGGTTGATGATTCAATTGTGAGAGGACATACATCAAAAAACATAGTGCAAATGGTAAAAAAGTGTGGAGCAAAGAAAGTATTTTTAGCTTCTGCCTCTCCTCCAGTCCGCTACCAAAATATTTATGGTATAGACATGCCAGCAACAACAGAATTAGTTGCAAATAAACGAACCGTAAAAGAAATAAAACAATACATTAAAACGGATGAATTAATATATCAAGACCTTGAGGATTTAAAACGTGCTGCTACAATAGGAAACCCAAAAATAAAAGAGTTCGAAGACTCTGTCTTTACTGGTAATTATAGAGTTGGAACAATAACAAAAGAATTTTTAAACAATTTAGAAAAATCTCGTTCGGATTTATCTAAATAGACAGCAACCATATATTATTATAATGAGTGATAAAATCCTTATAATCGGCTCAGGAGCAAGAGAACATGCAATCGCAAAAGCAATTCAACGTTCATCTCATTCGATAAATATGTTTTGTATGGCTTCCAACATGAACCC
>CAZEER010000043.1:0-20703 GCA_964511215.1 uncultured bacterium
AATAAATAAAATGTACTAAAATTAAGTTTGATTGTTAAATCAATATTCCTTTCATTAATATTTTTCTTTAGTATTCTTTTATCGAGACCTCTAAATAATTTTGAAAAAATAGAGTTTAAAAGTGCAAATCCATTTTCGTTTTTTCATATAATAACAGATCTTGAGAATCAGGAATTACAGGAGACATATGGTATACTGAGATTTCCTGATAGTATTAGTAACAAACCAGTTCCATTGGTTTTAGGTGTAAATGGAAGTAAAAACTGGGCTGAACATCATCTTGAGTACATGTCAATGTATAGAGAAATGGGTTTTGCTACCTTTGAGATTCAGAGTTTTAATAGTAGAGCAGTATCTTCCACAGTAGGAGAACAGGTTTCAGTAACTACTGCAATGATGATTCTTGATTCATATAAAGCTCTGGACGTACTAAGTCATGATAAGCGCATTGATATAAAAAATGTTGCTATAACTGGATGGAGCTTAGGTGGAGGTGTGGCTTTATTCTCTGCCTGGCTACCACTAATTAAATCAATTGGAGTCGAACATCGTTTCAAAGCACACCTAGCTATTTATCCACCTTGTCTAGTAGAAATGGATTTGATAGAATTTTCAGATGCGCCGATTCATATTCTGATAGGTGAAAAAGATAATTGGGTTGCAGCTGATGCGTGTGAAAAGTTGACTCAAGATCTGATCAATGAAAATGTAACCATTGATATTACTATTTTCCCTGATGCACATCATGGTTTTGACCGTGTGGGACCTATAAGAATTGAAGAACAAGGCTATTCTACTGTTGATTGCTATTTTCGAATGAGATCAGATGGAGCAATTCTCATGAATCTATTTGACATTCCTATGATAACACCATTTCGTCAAAAACTTGCATTGGGATGGTGTGCTGATCGCGGAACTATAATTGGAGGGAATCCAGAGGCAAGAGAAGCATCTTTTGAGTTTGCACGTAGTTTTATGGATAAGTACTTAAGAAAATAAGGTTTAACATGTATCATTTTACTTTAATCATTTTTAATTTTCGTTATGGAAAATCCAGCACTAATTCTTTGGATACCTATTATTGCAGTTTCAATATTAAGCATACTTAAAATGATAAATAAGGGAGGACCTAATGGTAAGCCCTTTATAAGAATTGAAGAGGTAGAGGACAATGAATAAACATTTAGCATTACGTTCCGGAAATCCGGCACTACAATCATCAACATTTAGACAGCATTTAGCATCTGCAAGTGAAGGCACAATGACGCTGTCAGGTACTGTAAATAAAACTGGCATTGCACTGACACTTCTAATAATCAGTGCAGGTTATACTTGGGGTAACCCATCTATGCATGGTATGGTAATACCTGCTATTATTATAGGAGTTGTACTTGCTTTTACTACAATTTTCAAACCCACTCTTGGATATATAACAGTACCAGCATATGCTATTGCTCAGGGAATCTGTTTAGGTGTTATTTCAATGATATTTAACAATATGTATCCTGGTATTGTAGTCCAGGCAGTTTTTCTTACCTTTGGGACTTTGGGAGCATTATTATTGGCCTATAAGTCGGGGTTAATTCAAGCCACCGAAAATTTTAAACTTGGTATAGCCGCAGCCACGGGTGGTATTGCAATTCTCTACTTGATCAATTTTGTTATGGGTTTTTTTGGGTCTGGTATAGGTATTATATCTAGTAACAATAATATGGGTATACTTTTTAGTGCATTTGTTGTTGTAATTGCAGCGCTAAACTTGGTTCTCGATTTTGATTTTATAGAGGAAGGTGCTGAAATGGGAGCACCAAAATATATGGAATGGTATGGTGCTTTTGGTCTGCTTGTAACATTGATTTGGCTATACCTTGAAATTCTTAGACTGCTTGCGAAACTTCAAAGCAGACGTTAAAAAATTCATTATTGATATCTGTTCAGTCTAACTTTAGAGATGGCTGAACCGCTGTTTTCTAATGATGCCGTTGTTTTAGGCATCCTGATGAGTACAATTGCTCTAATCTATGTTTCTGCTAGCAGTACACATCCTTTCTGGAAAAAATTCTACACTTATGTCCCATCTCTTTTATTATGTTATTTTATTCCTTCTATACTGAATTCTATTGGAATTATATCTGGGGAAAACTCAAAATTATATTTTGTGGCATCAAGATATTTACTACCAACTAGTTTAGCATTGCTTACTATTAGTATTGATTTACCTGGAATTAAAAAACTAGGCTTCAAGGCTATTATTATGTTTCTAACAGGAAGTATAGGTATTATTCTAGGTGGACCAGCAGCGATTCTTATTGTTTCAGCTTTTGCACCAGAAATTATTGGAGGTGGAGGTACTGAAGAGGTTTGGAGAGGTCTCACTACTGTTGCAGGTAGCTGGATTGGTGGAGGAGCCAATCAAGCAGCGATGAAGGAAATATTTGGAGTAGACGATACTATTTTTTCTGCTATGATTGCAGTAGATGTCATTATTTCGAATATATGGATGGCATTTTTGCTTTACGGTTCTGGAATAAATAGAAAATTAGATGATTGGTTAGATGCAGATGCAAGTTCGATTACAGAATTAAAAGAAAAAATTGAAAAATATAAATCACAAATAATGGTTATTCCAGATTTAAAGGATACAATTAAAGTACTTTCAGTAGGCTTTGGTATAACTGCAATCGCACATATTGGTTCTGATACCATTTCACCCCTCATAAAACAGTTAGCTCCATCTCTTGCTCGTTTTAGTCTGACATCTGGTTTCTTTTGGCTTATTGTTTTATCCACTACAATATCTATTGTTCTTTCTTTTACAAAGTTTAAAGAACTTGAGGGTGTGGGTGCTTCACGCTATGGTAGTTTGTTTATATACATACTCGTAGCTACAATTGGTATGAAAATGAATTTACTAGCCATATTTGATAATCCAGGTTTATTTCTTCTTGGTTTAATTTGGATGGTAATCCATGCACTATTATTATTAGTAGTAGCTAAGCTTATTAAAGCACCTTTCTTTTTTCTTGCAGTAGGTAGTCAGGCCAATGTGGGTGGTGCAGCATCGGCACCTATAGTTGCTTCAGCCTTTCATCCTTCTTTAGCGCCAGTAGGAGTTCTACTAGCTGTACTAGGATATGCATTAGGGACTTATGGTGCATGGATCTGTGGAATACTTCTAAGGTTAGTTTCAATTTGAATGAAATTTTGCTTAAAATGATTATCTGGTTTTAGATTGTAATATGAACTGTCTTAGATCATTTGTGTTTTTCCAGATCTTTTCTGTATTAATATTCGCTGAGTTTGAACAAGATTTACAGTTAAAGCTTATCCTTGCTGAACCTGGTGATACTATCAGCCTCAGGTCTGGTGTCTTTTCGATACTTGGAACCTTATCAATAGAAGGTAAAAATGATATTGTTATAAAAGGCGCAGATATGAATGGTACAATCTTAGATTTTTCTTCCCAGATTGAAGGCGCACAAGGGCTTAGCATTACAAATAGTAAAAATATTGTTCTAGAGGATTTTACAATACAAAATGCGAAAGGTGATGCAATTAAGAGTCAATATACGGATGGAATTACTTTTAGAAGGGTTAAAACTCAATGGTTAGGTGGTCCTAAATCTTCTAATGGAGCCTATGGTATTTATCCCGTACAATGTGAAAATGTTCTAGTGGAACACTGTATAGCGATCGCGGCATCTGATGCTGGAATATATGTAGGGCAATCAAAGAATATTATTATCCGTCATTCTGAAGCATTTGAAAATGTTGCAGGTATTGAGATTGAGAATTCCATCAATGCAGATGTATATGGAAATAATGTTCACGGAAACACAGGTGGTATTCTGGTTTTTGATTTACCAGACCTTGTTGTTAAAGAAGGTCATCAGGTTAGAATATTTGAAAATATTATTAAAGGTAACAACATAGATAATTTTGCACCAGAAGGTAATATCGTTGGTAAAGTTCCTTCAGGCACAGGGATTATGATTATGGCAACTGAGCAGGTCGAAGTTTTTCGCAATACGATCATAAATAATAAGACGGCTGGCACAGCAATTGTTAGTTATTTTATAACTGAGGAACAGACTAAAGATATACAATATAATCCATACACGTCTTCAATTTATATTCATGATAATATTTATCGTCGAGCACCCCAGATTCCAACACTGGACCATGATATTGGTATCTTGTTATTTATACATTTTTTTAGAGATGTACCTGATATTATTTATGATGGTATGCCAGACCCTAAGTATATTGATAGGAATGGACTTATTCCTGATTCAAGGCGCTTGTGCATAGCTGATAATATTGATGCTAGTTACCTCAACCTTGAAATTTCAAGAAATTTTGAATCTTGGTATAGTCCTTTCTTTGCTGAATTTATTACAGATGATAACGAATGTAACTGTACCCAGGATCCTTTACCTAAAGTGGTCTTAGATATGGACATATGATATGTCTAAGAAAAAACTTTTGATTATATTATGTTTAGGAGGGTCATTTACTTTTTCTGCTCATCCCATCCTAGATCATGCACTCCCAAAGTTATCTGACTATAATTTTTTTAAACATCCTATCAAAAATCAAATACCTGAAAGAGACATTATCCCTTATAACATTGCATCACCTTTATTTTCAGATTATGCAGAAAAACTTCGATTTATATATCTACCAAAAAATACAAGCATAACGCATAATGCAGATTATAGTTTTAATTACCCTGAAGGTACTTTTCTTATAAAGACTTTTTACTATCCTAATGATTTTAGTGATATGGATGGCGACCGCCAATTAATTGAAACACGACTATTGAAAAAAATAAAAAATGAATGGATTGCAATACCATACGTATGGAATGATTATCAGACTGATGCTATATTAAGTTTAGCAGGAACACGGACAGATGTATCCTGGATTGATCATGGAGGAATACCAATTAGTATATTATATAGTGTACCCAACATGAACCAGTGCAAGAGTTGCCATGTACATAATAATAGACTCCAACCAATTGGTCCTAAGATTCGTAATCTAAATCATATATTTCCCTATCAAAGTGGGTCGATGAATCAGTTAGAAAAATGGATTTCTTTAGGTATTCTTGAATCGTTATCAAATATTAGTGATTTGCCAAAGACAGTAAATTATGAAAATAAAAATGATGGAAGCTTAAATGAAAGAGCTCGTGCTTGGTTAGACATAAATTGCGCACACTGTCATAGATATGGTGGTCCTGCAGAGACTTCAGGTTTATTTTTGAATATAGAAGAAAATAACTTAAGAACTATAGGTGTCAATAAACCTCCCGTTGCAGCAGGTCGAGGTACTGGAAATCGGAAGTATAATATCATTCCAGGTTATCCTGATAAATCCATTTTGGAGTTTAGAATAAACTCTACAGACCCAGGAATTATGATGCCAGAAATAAGTCGAAAACTAGTTCATAAGGAAGGGGTAGAGCTTATTCGCGCTTGGATAAAAAATATGCCTGCCAATAAATAATTATTGAAAACTATTTTATTAGTTGATACTTAATTTTTAATAAAAACGAGGACAAAATATGGATTCATTTATACCTATTACTCATATGTTTACTGATAAAAGTGGGCACACGCGGTTTAAAAAACTGTATTTGCCACTTGAACCAAAAATTGGTTTAGGTTCAGTTGGCTCGTTTTCGAGTCTCTTTGTAAATCAGATACTCGATGATAACTCGGGTGATATCAAAATGCAGTTTGCTGTCACTCCTGTACCAGATCAGTCTGAAGGTGAAGGTCCAAAATTGGCTCATACAGCACCTAGGCAGCAATTGGTTATTACACTAGATGGGTATCTAGAATTCAAAAGTTGTGATGTTAATTCATATAATGATGACCATATGACCATTATTAAACGTGGAGATATATTACTTGCTGATGATCTTGAAGGAGCAGGCCATGTCTGGAGATTCCTAAAAGATTATTCAAATAATATGACTCCATGGGTTAGGTGTTATGTGCATCTTGGAAAAGAGTATGAACATTTTATGTCCAAATTGGTAGATGCATAGGAAAACTGATATTTTGATTGTTGGAGCAGGCCCTGCTGGTCTTTCCTGTGCGATAAAATGCAATAACCTAGGTAAAGATTATTTACTTATTGAAAAATCTAATAGAGTTGGAGGAAGAGTAGGCTCAATCAAGGAATATGGTTATATCTTTGATTTAGGTTTTCAAGTATATAATACTGCATATAGCTTAACTAATTCACTATTGAATTTAGATCAGTTAGAGTTAAAAACTTTTAAACCTGGTGCCTCCATTTATAATGGAAAATCATTTGATATAATTTCTGACCCTCAAAGAGATTTCAGTAAAATTTTCACAACTTTATTTTCGAATATTACAACCTTCTCTGATAAATTAAAAATTTTGACCTTAAAACAATTACTTATCAATTATTCAATTGACAATGATCAGACAACTGATTTAACTACTAATAAATTTTTACATGAATATGGATTTTCCAAAAAAATTATTGAATGTTTTTTTAGACCATTTTGTTCTGGGATATTTTTAGAAAGGCAACTAGATACATCTTCTAAATTTTTCAAATATATATTTTCAAAGTTTAATATTGGTTTAGCAGCATTACCATCAAAAGGAATGCAGATGATTCCGGAAAACATGTTTAAGAAAATTGAATATTCTTCTGTTTTATTTGATACACGAATAAAAAAAATTCATTCAGAAAAAAAAATTGAATTGAATAATGGGAAAACAATTACAGCTAATAAAATAATACTTACAGGTGATAGCTGTTCTCTGGTTTCAACAAAACCACTTAAGTTTAATTCTATTAAAACACTATATTTTTCATCTGACATAAAACCAAAGAATGGGGAATATATTCATCTTTTTCCTAATAGTGGAATTATAAATAATATTGCTATTCTAACTTCTATATCAGATCAATATTCTGAATCATCTGATCATCTTATTTCTGTGAGTATATTTTCGAAAAACAAATCAGAAGCTGATTTAATCAGATATGTAAATGAAAAATTAACAGAATTTTATGGTGGAGCTTTATCTGACTATCGATTTTTAAAATTTATGGATATTAAAAGAGCTACTATTTATCAGAAATCAGGTTATTTTAATGAAAATAATAATATGATAAGTGATAAAATTATTTTTGCTGGAGATCATATGACAAATGCTAGTATTGAAGGCGCAGTTTTATCTGGAATGAAAGCTTATGATAAATTAGAAATGGGAAAATATTAATAAGTCGTGGGCTTGACTTTAGTTATATAATTACCTTTTAATGAATATTACAGGTTTTGACCTTTTCTTCAAGATGGCTATATTTAAATATGTATAAAAAAACTGTACTGACAATCGCTTCTGCTTTTGCTGTTATTTTCGCAGGAACACGAGTCTCAATTTCTGATCTTGACTTAAGGAATGGGCTGTGGTATTTACAACAATCTGAGTATCCTTTCAATGGAATTGCATATAAACTTTCCAAGGAATCGGGTAAAATTATTCAACAAATAAATTATATAGATGGTTTAGAGTGGGGTAAATACTATGAGTGGTGGCCTGACGGCACAAAAAAAGTAGATGGGAAATTTCGTTCGGGACTTATGTATGGGCGCTGGAAATTTTTCAATACAAGTGGTAAAGTATTTTGTGCAGGAAGTTATCTTAATGGTAAAGGTCATAGACCACCATCTATCATTAGTGAGGTTCCTAAAGAAGGTATGAGAGGTCTATGGACTTATTGGAATAAGGATGGTAGAAAGATTGAAGAAGGTTACTATAGTAAGAATGGTGCTGCTAAGGGGAATTGGTCATTTTGGGATAAAGATGGTAAAAAACGTTTAGGGAAAAAAATAAATTATAAAACTTTTAATAATATCGATGCATTAAAGCACTTAGATGGATTTTTTTTAGTTTCAGGCCCTATTAATAATGATGATAGGGTCTATAATAAAGCACATGGAGCCATACGTGGTGGAAAGCTAGATGGGCCATGGCTATATTGGAATAATGATGGACAACTTATATTATTAAAAAATTTTGAAAATGGGGAACCTTTTGGGAGGTTTGTCTCTTACTATGAAAATGGTAATATTATGTCTGATGGCTTGGTAAGAGGATCAGATAATAGTGGTAACAAATTAAGAGATGGTAAATGGACATTTTGGGATAAAAATGGAGTTTTAAGGGAGGTCGTACAATTTAATGAAGGTAGAAGAGAGGGTTTAACAAAGTATTTTTCAATTACAGGTAAGGAAAGTGCGAAAATTCAATACGAAAATGATAAGCCTTGGAGTGGTGAATGGGTTAATTGGTACCATGATGGAAGTTTAAAAGAATCTGGATTATATCAAAATGGTGTTAGAGAAGGCTCTTGGAAAGGGTGGTATGAAAATGGACAAAAAAAATATGTATTACAGTATCAGGATAATTTGAAACATGGATTATATACTGCCTGGAGTCCATCAGGTAGATTAACAAAAGATATAGAATATAACAAAGGGGTTTCTGTTTCAGAATATCTAGTAGAATATGAGGGAGAAAGCTATACGGAAATAAATCGCAGGAATGGAGAATTATCAGGATCATGGATAAAATGGTATTCAAATGGTAAAAAACATGAGGAAGGAGTTTATAAGTACGGTAAAAAGGGTGGAACGTGGACAGGCTGGTTCAAAAATGGTATTAAAAAATATCAAGGGAAATATATAGATGGTACATTAGATGGCTCTTATATTGAATATGATAATAAGGGTAACCTAATAAAAAATATAATTTATAGTGGTGGGGGAATCGTATCTGAATACCATATATCACATGATAATAGTGGTAAAGTTGAATTCCATAAAAAGCATGGTAAACTTGATGGTCAATGGACACGTTGGTATCCAAATGGTGATATAGCTGAGGAAGGTCATTATAAGAATGGAGATCGAGACGGGCTATGGGAAGGGTGGTATAAATCAAATAAAAAATATTTTAGTTGTAATTATGAAAATGGTAATAAGGTAGGAACATATAAAGAATGGAATAAAAAAGGTGAAAATATTAAAAAAATTGACTATATCAACGGAAAAAGGATTAGCGAGTATTTAGTAATAAAAGATGGGAATGGATACATGGAAATTAATAAACTAAATGGAGTATTAAATGGTACATGGGTGAAATGGTATGCAAGAGGTAAAAAAGAAGAGGTTGGAGAATATAAAGATGGATTAAAAATAGGTACCTGGTCTCGTTTTAATATATTAGGTCATTTAATGGAAGAATGGAATTATGATAACCAAGGACGCAATCTTTATGGAATTACTTATTATAAAAATGGTACTGTAAAAGAATATCGTGATTATTTTTCAAAGACAGTACAAGAATACAATATAGATGGATCAAAAAGAGGGAAGACCATACCATTTTAATTTTAAAGTATTTAGAAAAATCCAAACTCCAACTGTAATTTAATAGTCTAGTCATTTATATTTATTTATGTCTTTTATAAATCCATATATATTTCGTGAGTACGATATCAGAGGCAGAGTTGAAGAAGATTTCCCTGAACATGTTGTAGTTAAGTTGGGTAAAGCTTTCGGGACGGTTGTAAGACGCTCTGGTGGTAAAGAGATAGGTGTAAGTGGAGATGTTAGATTATCTACTCCAGATTTAATGAAATATTTTAAAACAGGAGTTCTTGATACAGGAATAGATATTATAAATCTTGGTATTCTACCAACGCCTGTAAATTATTTTTCTATGTTTCATCTAAATATCTTTGCTGCTGTACAAATTACAGGGAGCCATAATCCACCAGAATTTAATGGTTTTAAACTTTCCATAAATAAGAAACCATTTTTTGGTGAAGATATCCAATTGTTATATAAAATGATTGATCAAATGGATTTTGATAAGGGTGAAGGATCAGAAGCTAGGTATAATATTTTAGCAGGATATAGCCAAATGATTGATGAAAAGATTTCTATTCAAAAACCAATGAAAGTTGTTATGGATTGTGGTAATGCAGCAGCTGCAATAAATGGGCCTACTATTTTTTCATCTCTTGGTATTGAAGTAAAAGAATTATTTTGTGATCCCGATGGTACATTCCCTAATCATCATCCTGACCCAACAGTTAAAGATAATTTAAAGGATATAATTTCAGAGATGAAAACTGGGAAATATGATGTTGGTTTTGCTTTTGATGGAGATGCAGATAGGGTCGGAGTTATAGATGATCTTGGAAATATTATATGGGCTGATCAGCTTATGGCCATTTTTCTTCCTGAAATAATTATGGAAGAAGATGAAATACTGTTTGATGTGAAGTGTTCTAAAGCCCTGGAAGATATGATAATTAAATATGGAGGGAAACCAGTAATGTGGAAAACTGGTCACTCTTTGATAAAACAAAAAATGACTGAACTTGATTGTAAGTTTGGTGGAGAGATGAGTGGGCACATATTTTTTGCTGATGATTATTATGGTTATGATGATGCGATTTATGTAGCAGCAAGACTTGTACAGCTTTTATCACGTACAGATAAAAAATTGTCTGAATTAAAATCAGAAATCCCTATTTACTATTCAACACCTGAATTAAGAATGGAGGCGAAAAATGATAAAGAAAAATTTCAAATTGTAGAAAAAGCTGTAGAATTTTTTACTGCTAATTATGATTGTATTACTATTGATGGAGTTCGCATAATATTTCAAGATGGATGGGGTTTAGTAAGAGCTTCCAATACGCAACCTGTTATAGTTTGTCGGTTTGAAGCTAATTCTAAAGAAAGACGAGATGAAATAATGAACCTTGTATTAGATCAACTTAGCAAATATGGAGAATTGAAGCTTGGTAAACATTAATGTCTGATTTTAATGATCTTATTAGTTTTATACAAAAAGAGATCAATAAAAGTTTAAAACGTCTACCTATACCTCATAAGCCATCTTATTTATATGATCCGATAAGGTATTCATTAAAAGGTAGAGGTAAAAGACTAAGACCGATTCTAGTGCACCTTATGGGTCGAGCATTTAATATTGATCCAGATGAATTAATGAAAATTGCTCTTTCGATAGAATTACTACATAATTTCACATTGGTACATGATGATATAATGGATAAGGATACAATCAGGCATGGACAGAAAACAATACATACTAAATGGGATATCTCATCAGCAATTCTGGCTGGAGATGGTATATATACTATCGCTCAAATAATTTTGAATACATTATCTGGAATAGATAATGAAGTTTTTTCATATTTTAATAAGACAACATTGGAGATATGTGAAGGGCAGGCACTAGATAAAAAATTTGAAAATGAGCCAAGAATAACAGAAAAAGCATATCTAAATATGATTGAAAAAAAAACTGGAGCATTACTTTCAGCAGCAGCAGCATTACCTGTTATATATAATGGAGAATCTCAATCCTATATTAATTATTGTGATTCTTTTGGAAGATACCTTGGCAATGGATTTCAAATACAGGATGATCTTTTAGAGATTACTTCAGATGAGAAAACAATGGGGAAAAGTTTAGAAAGTGATATTTATAAATGTAAAAAAACAATCATGGTTATTAAGGCTCACAATAGGTATCCTCAAAAATGGGATAAGTTAATTTCAAATTCATCAAAAAATAATATAAAGAATAATATTCATTCCTTTTTTGATGAAACTGGAATTATAAAAGAAACAAAATCTTCAGCGGAATTTTATTTTAATTCAAGCAGAGAAGCTATAAAAAAACTTAAAATTGATAATAAAAATGAACTACTGCAATTTGTTGATTTAATTGAAAAAAGGACCTACTAGTGTATAAAGAAATAGATAGAGAAAATATGTTTAAAGCTATTTGGGATTTTCCTGAAAACCTTATGGAGGCAGAAAATATTAGTAAGGATATAAAATTAAAACAAAAATATAGTAATATTCAAAATATTGTAATAGTTGGTATGGGGGGATCTGCAATTGGAGGTGATATTATGTCTATTTTAGAAAAGCATAATCTCAATATACCATTATTTGTATGTCGTAATTATTTACTTCCTAACTGGGTTAATAAAAATAGCCTAATTATATGCTCATCCTATTCAGGAAATACTGAAGAAACGCTTTCAGCTTTAGATGACGCATTGAGAAAAAATGCTCAAATTATTGGTGTGACTACGGGAGGAGAACTTGCAAATAGATTAAAAATATTAGAGAAAGATATAGTAGTTATACCATCAGGTTTGCAACCAAGGGCTGCGCTTGGTTTTTCTTTTATACCGATGATTATATTTTTAGTAAAAATAGAGATTATTCAATCAGTTATTGAAGAATGGCTTTATAATTCAATCAAGATTCTTAAGAAAAAACGAGAATTATATAGTCTAGAATCCGAAAATAATCCTATTTATAAACTTGCTAAAAATGTGCACAATAAAATTCCAATCATCTATTCTAATATTTCTACAATGGGTATAGCTGGGATTAGATTAAAAGGTCAATTTTGCGAAAATGGTAAAATGCTTTCCTATAATAATGAATTACCTGAATTGAATCATAATGAAATTGTTGGTTGGGGAAATAATTATAAAATATTAAAAAATTTAGTTATCATTTGGCTTAAAGATATTGATGATAATCAAAGAATAAAACATCGTCAGAAGATTACCCAAAATATTTTAGATGATTTTCTTGTTAAACAATATATTATTCAAGTTGAAGGAAAAACTTTCCAAGAAAGATTTCTTCATATGATTAATTACGGAGATTGGCTAAGTTTTTGGTGTGCTATTTTGCATGAAACAGACCCTAGTCCAGTTGAAAAAATTAATATATTAAAAAAAGAATTATCAACGATAATATGATTCCTTTAGATGTAATTAAAATTTCTTATCATCCGTCAAATAAAAGTTATGCTGTTATATTAAAAGAAGTTGGAGGCAAAAGGTATCTGCCAATTGTAATAGGTGCATTTGAAGCACAATCTATTGCATTAGCAATTGAAGTTATTGATACACCTAGGCCATTGACACACGATTTACTTTGTGATATAATCTCTGGTATTAAAGCAAAATTAAAAGAAGTACGAATAAATCATTTACAAGAAGGTATCTTTTATTCTCAAATAGAGATTAGTTCTGAAAACTTTAAAAGCCTGTTAATTGATTCAAGACCTAGTGATGCGATAGCCATGGCACTAAGGTTAAATGCCCCTATAGTGGTTACACCGGATATATTTGATGAAGCTAGTATTTTAGAAGAATATCTTGTTGAAGATAATCACCAAAAAGAAGATAAAATAAATATATCATTGGATACTTTAAGAGCAAAGCTTAGAAATGCAATTGCCAAAGAAGAGTATGAAACAGCAGCTAAATTACGTGATACAATTAGCAGACTAGAGTCTTAATAAGAAGCACCTAATTCTTCTAATGCTAATTGGGCTGCTATTTGTTCTGCTGTCTTTTTATTTGAACCAAAACCTGAAGAATACTTTTTTGATCCAATCTGTACTTGAACCTCAAATGTTTTTTGATGATCAGGGCCAAAAATATCGTTGATGAGGAAAATAGGATTATTAATATCTTTTGAATGGCAGTATTCAATTAACTTTCCTTTGAAATTCGTTGATTTCCATGCTTGTTTTCTATGTTCCCAAACTGTATCTAAAATTAATCGCCGACAGGGCTCTATGCCTCCATCTAAGTACATGGACCCTATTAATGCTTCAAATAGATTTGCGAGTTGTTTTTCAGCGATTTTTTTAATTTGGAGATCTACATTGTCATCAATCTTAAAATAATCCATAAGGTCCAGAAGATGCCCAATAGTTGCTAAAAATGGTTTTTGGACAAGTGAAGCACGACGTTGTGTTAGCAAACCCTCATCACCTTCAGGAAATTCACGCATTAATTCACGACTAACTATAATATCTAAAACAGCGTCTCCTAAGAATTCTAATCGTTCATAATTGTTTCTTGGATTATTATTTAGAGATTTATGCGTAAATGCCTGTTGGAGGTAGGCTTTATTTTTAAAAATATAATTTATTTTTTTTTCAAGAGGTGAGATAGATCTAGTTCTATCAAAGATATATTTTTTTAGTTTAGCAAATAATTTCAAATGTATTTTCGTATGCAAATGACCGCATTATGTCCTCCAAATCCAAAAGTATTTGATAATGCAGCATTTACTTTGTGATCTTGCGCAATATTTGGTATATAATCTAGTGGACATTCAGGATCAGGAGTATGGTAGTTGATTGTGGGTGGTAAAATTTGTTCATTAATTGCTTTGACTGTTACAACTGCTTCGATGCCTCCAGCAGCTCCTAAGAGATGTCCTGTCATAGATTTAGATGAACTAATTTTTAATTTCTTGCTGTGTTCTTGAAATAATTGGAGAATTGCAGATGATTCATTTTTATCATTGAACGGAGTGGATGTCCCATGGGCATTAATATAGTCAATTTGATTGAGATTAAGTTTAGCATCATTTATTGCTCTTTCCATGGCTTTTAGAGCACCTAGACCACCAGGTGATGGTTGGGTAATATGAAAAGCATCATCTGTTGAGCCATAGCCTGCTAGTTCAGCTAAAATATTTGCACCTCGATTTTTAGCATGACTCTCAGCCTCTATTATTAATATTCCTGCTCCTTCACCTAATACAAATCCATCTCTATCATTGTCGAATGGACGACTAGCCTTTTCTGGCTCAGAATTATTTTGAGATAGTGCACGCATATTTGCAAATCCAGCAATTGTTAATGGTGTTATGCTAGCTTCTGTTCCACCAGTAATCATCAGATCTGCATCACCAGATAAAATAAGCCTCATTGCAATACCAATTGCATCTGTTGCTGAAGCACATGCAGAAGTTACAGTCTGATTCGGACCTCTAAAACCCATGCGCATTGATAAGTGACCTCCTGCAATATTTGCAATCATTTTTGGTACAAATTGAGGAGATACTCTTCGTGAACCACGATTGTTAATAACAGCATGTTGCTCCTCTAGAGTTTGTATGCCACCAACACCTGTCCCGATAGTTACGCCTGCACGATCAAGATCTATTTTTTCAGGATCAATTCCTGCCATTGAGATTGCTTCATGTGTCGCGATTATTGCATATATAGAAAAGGGGTCTAGTTTTCGTATTTCTTTAGCATTTAATACTAATTCTGGATTAAACTGATTTAATTCACCAGCAATACGTACTTTATGGTCAGATGCATCATAATATGTTATTGGTTTTATACCACTAATACCTGATGATATATTTTCCCAAAACTCTTTTACATTATTACCATTAGGAGCAACAGAACCTAGGCCTGTTATGACAACTTTTTCGCGATCCATAATCCCTTATGAATTTTTTTCAATATATTCTACCGCTAAACCAACAGTGGTAATATTTTCAGCATCTTCATCAGGAATTTCAATTCCAAATTCTTCTTCAAATTCCATTATAAGTTCCACTGTATCAAGTGAATCAGCACCTAAATCATTTACAAAATGAGCTTCAGGTGCAATTGCATCTTCTTCTACGCCTAGTTTATCAACAATAACATCTTTAATTTTTTCAAATGTAGACATATTCTCTCTCCTTTTTTTTAGTTAATGATACGACCACCATCTACTGTAATAGTTTGGCCTGTAATATAATTTGCTTCATTGGACGCCAAAAAGAGTGCAGTATATGCAATATCTTCTGGAATCCCAATTTTTCCCAAAGGAATTCTATTCAGTAAATCCTTTTTTATATTTTCAGGTATGTTTTTAGTCATTTCTGTATTTATCCAACCTGGAGCAATACAATTAACAGTAATACCTCTAGATGCTACTTCTTTTGCAATTGATTGGGTCATTCCAATTAAACCTGCCTTTGAAGCAGAATAATTTGCTTGCCCAGCATTTCCGGTAATGCCAACTATAGAAGCAATATTAATTATTCTACCAAATTTGTTTTTTATCATGGGGCGTATTGCAGCTTTAATACCATGAAATGCACTTTTAAGATTAGTATCCATTACTAAATCCCATTGCTCTTCATTCATTCGCATTAAAAGTGAATCTCTTGTAATTCCTGCATTATTAATGAGAATATCAATTTTTCCATATTGTTTTACTGTAGAATGAATTATTTTCGAAAATGAATTTCCATCACTGACATCACATACAATACTACTTGCAGATCCCTCGTGATGAATTATCTGTTTTGCAAGTTTATATATTTTTTTTTCAGTTCTTGCAACACATATCACATGTGCACCCGCATTGGCAATTACTTGAGCTATTTCCTTGCCTATACCCATTGAGGCACCTGTAACCATTGCAATTTTATTAGCCAATTTAAACAAAAAAATTCTCCAATTGATCTACTGTTTCTATATTATTAGAATATAGAGATCGATCAATTCTTTTATTTAGTCCAGAAAGTACTTTTCCAGGGCCGACTTCTAGAAAAGATTCAATACCTGTATTTTTTATTGCTAGAATTGATTGTGACCATAATACAGGGTTTTCTAACTGATATATAAGTAAATCTTTAATATCGCTTCCTTTTGTTTTTGGTTTAGCATCAAAATTGGTAAATATAGGATAAGATAGATCTGAAATCTCGATAGAATCAAGTGTTCCTGCAAGATTTTCTACGGCAGGTTTCATAAGAGGTGAATGAAAAGCGCCATTAACATTTAATTCTTTAGTGATTTTTGCTCCAGAATTTTTAGCTATATCCATTGCCCAATACACAGCATTAACAGAGCCAGAAATTACAATTTGTCCTGGCGAATTGTAATTTGCTGGTACAACTATACCATCACCTTTATAAGAATGACAAATTGATTCAACTTTATTATCATCCAACCCTACAATTGCTGCCATTGTTCCTTTATTAGTTAATCCTGATTTTGCCATACTGGTAGATCTTAATTTGACTAAATTAAGTCCTGTGTTAAAGTCAAAAGCTCCTGCTAATGTCAAAGCAGAATATTCGCCTAAACTATGTCCAGCAAGTGCTGATGGTTTGAATCCATTATCAATCAAAAGTTGGCCTATAATTACCGAAATAATATATATTGCAGGTTGTGTATATTCCGTTTGTCTTAATATGTCTTCAGGTCCATTAAATATTATTGATTTAATATCAAAGCCCATGATTTCCTGGGCATCATTAAAATATTTCTTTCCTATTCCTGTTTTTTTAAAGAAATCTAAACCCATACCGACCTTTTGAGAGCCTTGTCCTGGAAATAACCAAGCAACGGGTTTCATTTTGATTCCCATTTTATTAAAATACTACCCCATGTAAATCCCGCACCAAAAGCTGAGATTAAGATATAGTCACCATGTTTAACTCTTTTTTGCTCTATGGCCTCATTTAATGCAATAGGTATCGTACCAGCAGTTGTATTTCCATATTTATTAATATTTATCAGAACTTTTTCAGAAGAGATACCAGATCTTTCTGCAGTGGCATCAATGATTCTTTTATTTGCTTGATGGGGTATGAATAAGGCAATATCCTCACCTGTTAAATGATTCCTTGATAGAATTTCATACGATACATCCGCCATACCTTTCACAGCATATTTAAAAACAGTTTTACCATCTTGTTTAACAAAATGTTGCCCAGAATTTACAGTCTTAATACTCGCGGGATTACGGCTTCCACCTGCTGGGACAATAAGGTATTTACCACCTGATCCATCCATGCATAGTAATGAATCAATTATACCAAAATTATTTTGAGTTGGTTCAAGTATTGCACCACCGCCACCATCACCAAATATGACACAAGTATCTCTATCATTAAAATCTAAAATAGATGTCATAATATCAATACCAATAACCATTATCTTTTTATACTGACCTGAACGTATGAAGTTAGCTCCAGTTTCTAAACCAAAAATAAACCCAGAGCATGCAGCACTTAAATCAAATCCCCATGCATTTGATGCGTTAATATTTTTTTGAACAAGTGCGGCAGTTGATGGTGTATAATGATCGGGTGTTATTGTACCAACTATAATTAAATCAATTTGATTAGCTGAGATATTTCTCTTTTTTAATAGTGATTTTGCAATTTGAGTTGAGATATCAGAATTAGCTTCATTTTCATTAACAATATACCTTTGTTTAATGCCTGTACGTGATTTAATCCAGTCATCAGACGTATCAACAAATTGTTCTAGATCTTTATTCGTAAGTATTCTTTCTGGTACACTATGAGCAGTAGCAGTTATTTTAGCATTCATATAAATTAATCTCAATTATACATAATTAAATACAATAGACAATAAAGATAATTTTTAAAAATATATGAAAATAACTTTACTATGAAGCTGAAACGGTTGGGCGTCCACGATAATAACCACAGTCAGGACAAGCTCGATGCGGCATCTTAGTTGAACTGCATTGTGGGCAGGTTGTTGTAGCCACTGTTTTAGATTTATAATGAGTTCTTCTTTTGCGACCTCGTGCCTTGGATTGGCGCCTTTTTGGTAATGCCATTGAATCTCCTTAATTCTTTTCAGTTTTTAATTTTTTGTGTGATACCCCTTTGAGAAGTATTCTTTTCAGAGCTGCAGAAACAAGATATGTTTATAATTAGTCCACAAATATTGCATAATCCTTTACATTCTTCATTGCAGAGTGGTTTAATAGGTCTTTCAAGTTCGATAATATCTGCAAAAACATTTGTTAATTCTAAATATTTTTTATTTCCTGATAAAAAAATTACATCAAGTTTTTCATTTTGATTCATAAAGTTTTCTTCGTTTTGGACCTTGAGTCTAATTGGAAGATTAAGATTCATATTGTAATGTTCTAAACAGCGTACACACTGGTAATCGATTACGGTATTCAAATTACCAAATAAATTAAATCCATTTTTTATTATTTTAACAGAAAGTTTGCAAATAACATTTTGGTTTTTGAAGATCGTGCCCCTATTAGCTAGTTCATCTGCAGAAATTTCATAAACCCTATCTTTAAATTCAGATTCTAAATCTGATATATTAATAATCATTTAAAGCCAGCTAATCTAGTGGAATCCTAGATTTTAACCAAGCAAGTATGAACAGAAAAACAGGCAAGGTAAAAAAAATTTAAATGCTAATATTACTTTTATTCTTCTTCAGAATCATTTTGGTTTCCAGAATCTTCATCAGTTTTTTTTGTGATATCAGGTGATTCTGATATATCGCCTAAGTCATCATCATAATCATCATTTAATTCTTCATCAATTTCATCTTCATCTTTTCTTAGTAAAAGATTATCATTATCTGAAATTTTCTTAAAAATAATAAACATTAATGTTTCACCAACTGTTAATATAGAAAAGCCATAAGAAATAATTGACAAACCAATAATAAAATAAAATAATGCAAGAACTACCCCTGCAATTGATTCAGTAGGAGTTATATCTATTGCATTATAGGTATCAGAAAATGGTTGGAAAAAGTATGGAATATTATAAGTCAATCCGAAGCAATCTAATACACAATCTTTTATGGAATATAACATTTCAGTCATCCATACAGGATATACAAGTGAGGATGCATAATTTGTTATATTAGTTAATTTTTCTCCCATAAACCAGGAACATCCAAATATGTAGTTTATTAATCCAATAGCATTAAAGCAAAACCAAGAAAATATTTCCAATCCTAAAGTTATTAAGGGTAATAATAAAATATGGTAGATTATGATTCTCCAATTTTGTCCAAACGTGATAGAATAAGATTGAAAAACAGTACCCATTGTATCTTCTTCATAAACACCAACTATTGGTGGGGTATATATAAAAGAAATAATGAAAACCAAGAGGGTATAGGTAGTAAAAATAGATCCTAAAAAATATAATAAATATGGAACCACGAAAAAGAATTCTCCCAGATAAGGAATAGTACTGATCAATCCAAATAATGCTGCAGAAAAAATAAAGAAAAAGATAATAAGGGCTAAAGCAACTGGAGAGAAGACTACTGCATGCCAATGTTTAAATACATAAGTCCATGCTTCTCCACTTGAATAAAAATCATTACCTTTCATTTGTTTTAGACTTACTCTACTTACAGCCGTTGATGCAAAACAAATTGCTAGTATCCATGCTTCAATTCCGATGAAGTAAATTAAATAACTATACCACTCTGCATTATTTCCGAAAAGGCAAGGGTAGAGGCCATATTTTCCAATTGACTCTTGTATGGATAACCCTGTTAAAGCAAGTGAAAGATAAGAAAAAATCCAGTAAAAAATGAATCCTAGTAGGTTACCCTGAATAAAAATAAATATTTTTTTCCCACTCAACGCAATCCGAGGAGAACGAAAGATATCTCGAAAATTAAATTTTAATTCTATTGGACCCATTATATGCATTCCTCATTTAGTTATTATTGCTCCTTTCTTACAAAATCTACCCAAGTAGCATAACCCAATTCACTAGATAGAATTTTCGAAGCATTTTTCGCAGCATTATAGTTATCATAGCTACCAATTCTCACTCTATACCAGACTTCATTGTTTTGTAATATAAATTTTTGAATATAGACATCATATCCCTTATGAATTAAGCTATTTGCAAATTTTTGCGCATCCTTAAATATCTTTTTCGATATAATCTGAATCGTATATCTATCAGTCTTCGCAGCAATTGGAATATTATTTGTT
>CAZEER010000044.1:0-20138 GCA_964511215.1 uncultured bacterium
AAAACGATCTACTTGTGCTTCCGGCAGAGGATACGTGCCTTCTTGTTCAATAGGATTTTGAGTAGCCATTACTAAGAAAGGAGATGATAATGAGAAAGTATTCTCACCAATTGTTACTTGTCTTTCTTGCATAGCTTCTAAAAGAGCACTCTGAACTTTTGCCGGAGATCTATTAATTTCATCTGCCAGAATAATATTTGAAAAAATAGGCCCTTGTCTTGTGTCAAAGGTACCGGTCTTTTGATTATAAACCAGTGTCCCTAATAAGTCTGCCGGCAACATATCTGGAGTGAATTGAATTCTTTGAAAATCTGTTTTAATTAAATGAGAAAGGGTTTTTACCAATAAAGTTTTAGCTAAACCTGGAACACCTTCTAAGAGTATATGTCCATTAGCAAGCATCGATATAAGTACTTTATTAACTAAATCTCTTTGGCCAATAATGATCTGATTAATTTTTTCATTTAAACTATCAACAAAACCTGATGACTTTGAGATTCTCTCATTAATCTCAGTAAGACTAAACTCTTTCATTGGACTGATTAAGAAGTAATATGTTTTAAGGCAGGAATATCTTCAATACTTGTGCCTAAATATTCGATTTCAAATTTAACCGATGGTGAAAGTTCGTGATTTGGAAATTTTTTAAGAAAATTATTATATTCTAATTCTGCACTTTTTGTATCCTTAAGTATGTTTGCATAAATATAGCCAACCATAAATAAAGCATGAGGCTCTTGTTCAGAACCACTGAACTCTTCTATAACTTTTCTATATTCTTGTATTGCAGTATTGAAATCACGTAAATCATTCATGTATATATCTCCCAGTAAATATTGTCCCTTTGATGTAAGCTCATGCTGAGAATAATTATTTGTCATATACATAATATGATCTACTGCTTCTTTTATCATTTTACGTTTGCGGAGAGATTCTGCCTTATTAAGAATATATTCTGGAAATTCACTAATTTCTTTTTGGGCTTGTTCTCCTTGGACAGATTGCCCATGTTGACTAACGGTATTTTGCAAAGCAGTATAACCAGCTTGCAGGTCATTTTTCCAATTTAAATGTATTGAGGCAAGCTTATACTGAGCAAGAGAAGCAAGACTGTCATCTGGATAATTTTCTAATAATGATTCTAAGTCCTTAATAGCTTGATCAGTATGATTGTTCTTTAGGTTTTCCTTTGATAACTCAAAGAGTTCTTCTGATGATTTTACACACCCAATGATTAGGATTAATCCTAGAGGGATTATAAGTTTTATTTTCATTCTTTTCCTCTATTTAAAAGCGGCAAAAGTTAATGCCTGTTTTATTAATCGTAAAGTATTAGGTCAGGTTTATATGCTCTATCTATGATAGTAGTTCCAATTTTTATTACTAAAACAAATATTGGACACCTAACTGTACTTTATAATTATTTGGTTTATCTGTTTGAAATGCATAGTCAAGCCTTATTGGACCTAGAGGAGTTTTAAAACTCAAACCAAGACCAGCATCCCACTGAAACTTCTTAAAATTTACTTCACGCAAAAAGTCAGATAAAAGACCACCATCAACAAAAAGTATCGCGCCAACAGATTTATATATATGCTGGCGTGTTTCAATATTCGTCATAAGTCGATAAATACCCCCCAAAGGTTCATCCTTTTCTGATGTTTTAAACATTAATACATCCCATGCCCTCATTGATGTACTACCTCCTAAGTAAAACTTTTCATATGAATGATCTGTATCAAGTTCATTCCAACCCCACAGTCTTCCTAACTGGAAACGCATTGCATAAATAGTATTATCTGTAATTGCAAAATAAGATTGTAAGGTCATGTCTGCTTTGTTATAATCTCTTGAGCCACCAAATCCAGTAGATTTTATTATAATATCCACTAAATATCCATTTTTAGTAAATAGAGGATCATCTTTTTGATCTAAATAGATTCTCATTAATATTGATCTTTCTTCTATATTTACGTCTGAGGTATCACTAAAGTTTTCCCAAATTACTTTGTTTTCAAAATACGATCTGCCATTTAATTTTATCTGTTGAGTAAGATTTGTTCCAAATCTATCAATTGAACCTTGATAGGTTTGGCCATCATACTCAATAAATCTCTCGTAATATCCTGTTAATTTTGAAGGAACTCTAATCCCTAAAAGCCAGTTAGTAGAAAGACTCGCATCATATCTTAGGCGCGGTGTTATAAAGTCCGTTTCAACTGGAATTCCTGCCATCAATTTTGTTGAAAATCGTTTTGGAGTATTAAAAATTGCACGATTTGTCCATTTAATCGTACCACTCAGTGCTGGTAAATCAGGTGTACCTTCAGCAAAATTAATTGGATCATAACCACCAGTTGAATTCCATTCTCTTTGTTTATACTTTCGAAATTCAATAACCATATTTACAAGACTATCAGAATCTGAAACTTTTACAGGAATAAAGTTAACCATAGAGAATATACCCATTTCTCTAATACGCCTTGATGTTCGATCTATTTCAGTTTTAGAATAACGATCACCTGTTTTATAGGTTAGCTCACGCCATACTATAGAACTATCTATAATACCAATCTTTTCAAAATATGTATTTTTAATAAAAACATCTTTCCCTTCCTGTATATCTATTTTAACAGATACAGAATCTGATATATTATCCTGAATATTCACCGAAAAAAATAATTTTCCAAGATTATGATATTCATTTTCTAATAAAAATAAATTTTCATTTATCGCTACTGGGTTATAGGGATCTCCAAGTTTCAGTTCGAGTATTTCACTTATATTAGAATTATCTATCAAACTATTTCCTGAAATCTGCACTTCTGATAGAAAATACTGTTTTCCTTCAATAATTGTAAAAACTAGATCTGCATATTGATCTTGAATTGTATATGATTCTTTTATTCTCGCCTCAAGGAAACCTTTGGATTTATAATAATTTTCCAAAGTAAGTGCATCTAGCTTTAATAATCTTGAATCAAACTCCTGTCGACGAAAAAAGAAATTAGGAGGACGTTGACGTACAATAAACAATACTTCTTTTTCAGAAACATGTTTATTACCGATGAGCGTCATATCCCTTATGAAAATTTTATCATTTTCTGCACAGAATATCCCTGTCCATGCTAAAAGGCAGGCAATTATTCTCATTCTATGGATCATAAATTAATATGCGTATTTGTAACGATATTTAAGGTTTAAATTACCATCATCATCTACATTCCCGACCACAGAAAAATGGCGATTTAATTTATATTCTACACCTACTTGTGATTGGTCTTGATTTAATGAAAAAGATCTCTTGTATGATAAATTCAAAAAAGTTTTTTTACCAATTTGTTTTTCTGCTGTTACTTCAAAGTCCTCATTAGTATCTTGCAATAAACCCGCTGCTCCAGATATATTAATATTATCAACATAATTCATCACTACAGTATTAGACTCTTTGAGATTTTTTTCCAATTGGTTTTCTAATAAAGCACCTAGAATAGATACTGTCTGATTACCAAACCCTGTTGATGTCGTCTCAAATTCTTCGAATCTTTTTCCTAGAGCTAAAAGCTCTAGTATATCACTCTCTGAGAAACCACTAGCAGACTCTAAAATTATATCGAGATCATTAACCTCGCCTAACATGCGTAAGTTAATTTCCTCATTATCTATCATAGTATACGCTGCCAAATTTATTGATGGGTTGAAACCCTTATTATCAAAATTCACTACTCCATTTAGACTTTGAAAATTATCTTTGTACCAGAAAAAATTTCCATCTTCAACGATAATTTGTCCACCAAAATTCATTTCTTGATGACCAATTTGAGATAGGTTCAACTCTCCCGTTACTTGTGCATCAATCTGAGAATTTTGAAAAAGTGCTTTTCCTCTTATTGGAATATTTAAGTTGTAGGACATTACGGTGCTTTGTTCTTTCTCAATTGCTGTACCAACATCCTCAGTAGTAAACTCATAATAAATATTAGCATCTTGAGTTTCAATTGTACCATCTATTGCTATAGTATCTCTTCCAGTAATTGAAATATCTAAATTACTTTGCCCTGAAATATCAAATGCAAGAAGCCTATAGGATGAATTCGTTGATGAAATTTTTAAATTATAATCTGGTTTGAAAAACTTTGAAAAGTTAATTGAACCATCTATAGTCGTATTGTGCTGTTTTGGTTTTTCATATTTACCATTTGAATGATAGAGATTTGCATGAAATTCATTGATATCAAGAAGGTTATTTTTCATTTTTCCTGAACCATTAATCGATAATATAGGATCACTTACCAACAGAGTATAGAGTGTAGCATTTTTAATATTTATACTTCCACTCCTTTGTATATCATCTGCCTTACCAATCAAGGATAATATTATACTATAATCTCCAGAAGTCGAATCTAAATCCACAATATATGGAGATAAAAAAGGAAGAGAATTGGTATGTGAGCTAGCTCGAAAATTAATTGAATCTTCATAAAATAAACTTCCAAAACCTTTGGATCCAATATTTAAATCAAATGGGACTTCGCCTGACGCAGTTATATTACCACCTTTTAAATCTGAATTTATATTCTCTATAAATAAGCTTTTACCATCATATTTCCCTTTGCTTGATATTGATTCCAATTTTACCAAATCAAATATTGTATTCTCAATTTTTACATCATAAGAAAATTGTGTTTTTTTAGGAGTACCATTCAAACGAATACCACCAGTTGCTAATCCACTTATTTTATAGAATTTTGGTATAAATCTATGTATAAACTCAAGCGGCATATTAAAAAAATTGGATTCTAGTGATATCTTTATGTGGTCCATGTCATTTTTTGTTAAAGGTATAATCCCACTCGCATGTATACCCAAACTATTTTGCCGTGTAATAGATATATCATCTAGGTGAAGAATCCCATTTTTATAAAGTCCTGAGATAATCATTTCATCAAATTTTTCTTCCATATATACACCTTTTTTCAAAGATATATCTACATCTAAATCAATATTTTTCTTTCTTGAAACAACTTCTATCTCACCAAAAATTAAACCAGATAATTTTAGTCGATTATCATTAATGAATTGAGTAAGAATTTTGGCATCAAAATTTGACATTTTAAATTGACCTTTCATATGGTCACCCCCAGAGATAACTCCTTCCATCATTCCATCATTAATATGAAATTCAAATGGATTTACCTGCAAAATTGAATCCTTAATAGATAATAGGATTGGCTTGGCATTTACCAAATAATTATTTTGATAAGCGAGCTGGAGCATTTCAATTGTATAGGAAAATTCACCATCATATATGCCTGATGCTTGCAAAAAGTCATTACCTGATTTAAAATGACAATTTTCAATTATTAGGGATTGATCATCTACAATCACATTTACCGTTCCACTTTCAAAACTGCGCTCTTTCCACTTACCATGTTCTGCTTTAATATCTACAAATCCTGATGCTATCGTATCCTCTACAGTGATGTGAGAAACTAATTCGATTGAGCTAAGTTCAAAATCATTGACATTTACTTCTTCACAAAATAATTCAGAAACTACAGAGGGTGAATATAAATCCCCCGAAACTTTTAGCTTACCTGTGGCTTTTCCTGATACAAAATTCCCAAGTAAAAAATTATTAACTAATTCTATATCTGCTTGCTCCATATCAATAAATAAATCAATAGTGTTAGTTGAGAAGTCTCCTTTGCCATCAATGGTTAAATAACTGTCTCCAACAAAAAGCATTACCGGATCAATAGTAGAGATAATACTATCTCCATATGTTAATAATCCATGGATTGAAATTTCTCCTTGATTAAATAATTTTTTTTCCACTATTTCTAGTGTCATATCAATTTGATTCAGTGCCATTTCATCAGTTAAATTTGCTTCCATGATTAAAAGGCCTGACATTTGCGTTGGTTTTTGATTTTTCATCCACCTTGATAAATCCAAGTTGTCTAAATTTAAAAAACAACTAATTCTTTCACCATTTTCCCATGAACCATTAATTGCTAGATTTGATTTTTCTCCTGATAATTCTAAAACCTTCAACACCCACGATTTACTTTGCTTTTGTAATCTAAACTTCCCATTCATTTCTAAACCCAATTTATTTTCTAAAATTAATTCTCCTGTAAAAAACTCAAAATCAGATTCAAATTTTAGTTTTCCATTAATTTTTGAAAATTTTGTTTTTAAAGGAAGCAAACTCAATAATTCTTTAGGCATAGTAAAATTCATCAAATCGAGTGTACCATTGATTTTATTTTTATCCTGCAGAAAATAAAGATCACCCGAAATAGGCAAGTTAAACAGTTCACCTTTTATATCTTTTAAATAAAATGATGCTCCATCATGGCCAAAAAGCATTTGATTAATATTACAATCCAAATTAATGTCTCTTTCTAAGAAAACTTTTAGAAGATCAAAATTTACATTAGGATTTTCCATCCCTTTCAACCTACCGCCCATGATAATATTAAAAATATAATTTTCATTTTGGATTTCTGATGACAACCTCCCATCAACAAAGAAGGATTTTATATGAAAAGGTATATTTATAAAATCATTTACACTTTTATGTTTTTTTGAAATATTTTCACTTTTTATAAAACAAATATCTAACCCTTCAATATTCAAAAGATCTAGTACTAGTTCATCAAATATAGATGAAAAAAGACCTAAATTAATTAAGACATTATCAATCTTGACTGTTGTACCAGATTCATGATATAGATTAATATTTTCTAATTTAATTGATGTCAAAAAATTCCCAGATGAAGTCTTTATTTGCATTGTCCAGCCATTCGTTTTAAGAATTTTATTAAATGATGAATATGCATAAAAATCCAGGATTTTTGCCCCAAAAATAATAATCAAAGACATAAGACAAATTGCAATAGCAATTAGACTATATTTTTTACCAATTTGCATGATACTAACTTTACTATATGAACTGCAATTTAGGAAGTGAGTTTCCACATAAAAAAAAAGCGTTCTTAAGAACGCTTTTTTTTAAGCCTATCTAAAAATTAATCTACAACTTCAAAATCAGCATCTTCAATTTCTTCATTCTTTTGCTTTTTCTTACTTGCATTTTTATCTTTACCAGTAGTAGTCGACTCATCTTTACCTTGACTGGTACTATGCATTTTAGAAGCTAAAGTACTCCAAGTAGTATTTAAAGCCTCGATCGCAGATTTTATATCATCGGTATTCGTACTTTCTTTTGCTTTTTTTAAGGACTCAATCCTTTGAGTTAATTCATCTTTTTCTTTTTCTGAAAATTTTTCATCATGCTCTTTAAGGTTCTTTTCTGTCTCATATATTAAATGTTCTGCTTGATTTACTATATCGATTTTTTCTCGTTTTTCTTTATCTTCTGATTCATGCTTTTTAGCATCATTAACCATTTTATCTATTTCAGAATCAGATAATCCACTAGATGCTTCAATTCTAATACTCTGTTCTTTACCTGTCGCTTTATCTTTAGCATTAACATTAAGTATCCCATTAGCATCTATATCAAAAGTGACTTCAATTTGAGGTACACCTCTTGGTGCTGGAGGAATATCTGCAAGATGAAACCGACCTATAGTTTTATTATCATTCGCCATTTGTCTTTCACCTTGCAAGACATGAATTTCTACAGTAGTCTGATTATCGGCAGCAGTACTAAAAATCTGCGATTTTTTTGTTGGAATAGTTGTATTCCTTTCTATTAATGCTGTGGAAACACTACCAAGGGTTTCTATACCTAAAGATAAAGGAGTAACATCTAATAATAAAATATCATCTACATCTCCAGATAACACACCACCTTGAATTGCGGCACCAAGCGCGACAACCTCATCAGGGTTAACACTTTTATTAGGCTCTTTCCCGAAAATTTCTTTAACTTTTTCTTGAATTTTGGGAATACGAGTTGAGCCACCTACCAAAATGACTTCATCAATTTCAGTTTTAGACATACCAGCATCTTGTATTGCCTGCATACATGGTGACATAGTTCTATCTATAAGGTCACTTACTAAATCTTCAAATTTTGCTTGAGAAAGTGTTAAATGTAAATGCTTTGGACCAGATGAATCTGCAGTGACAAATGGTAGATTAATATCTGTCTGTTTTGCAGATGATAATTCTTTTTTTGCGGTTTCAGCAGCTTCTTTAAGGCGCTGAAGTGCCATTGCGTCTTTTCTTAAATCAATTCCATCAGATTTTTGAAATTCATCTGCAATCCAATCTATCACTTTTTGATCGAAATCATCTCCACCTAAATGCCCATCTCCGTTAGATGATTTTACTTCGAAAACACCATCACCCAATTCAAGAATAGAAACATCAAAAGTTCCACCACCCAAGTCAAAGACGGCTATTTTTTCATCTTTTTTCTTTTCTAGTCCATATGCCAAGGACGCTGCAGTTGGTTCATTTATAATGCGCCTTACGTTAAGACCCGCAATCTTGCCTGCATCTTTTGTTGCCTGCCTTTGTGAATCATTAAAATAAGCCGGAACAGTAATAACTGCATCAGTTACCTTAGAACCAAGGTGTTCTTCAGCTTGCTGTTTTAATTTTTGAAGTATCATCGCTGAAACCTCTGGAGGTGTGTAATCTTTATCTCCAGCATTAATTACACAAGCGTTACTTGAATTTTTTTCTACTTTATATGGTACTTCCTTTATTTCTGTTGAAACTTCATCATACATCCTTCCCATAAAACGCTTGATAGAGAATACCGTGTTTTCTGGATTAGTCACAGCTTGACGTTTTGCAGCTTGTCCAATTAACCTTTCTCCGTCTTTAGTAAAACCTACAACAGATGGCGTTGTCCTGCCACCTTCTGGACTTGTTATAATTGTAGGTTCACCGCCTTCAAGTACCGCAACACATGAATTAGTTGTACCAAGATCTATTCCAATTATTTTACTCATGATTTTCTCCGATTATCTAAATATGTATTCTTTTTCTATCATGTTTAATTTTACAAGGAACGTACCAAATGAATTGATAGATAATTATGGCAGACTAGGCTTACTTTTTAGACTTTTTGGCAGAAAATTTAATTTCCATTTTGGGAGAAATCACTTTAGTTAAATTGCCAATATTAAAATCAAAATGTAGTTTATTATTTATAGCCTTTACTTTAATTACTGAGCTTTTTATAAAATTATGTTTTAAAAGTAATTCAGAGATAGGATTTTCCAATTTTTCTTGGATTACTCGACGGAGAAAACGGACTCCATACTTGAAATTATACCCCTTTTTTGCAACATATTTTTTTGCAGATTTGTTTAATTTTAACTTTATTCCAAGTTTTGATAGATTCTGCACCAAGTCATCAACTTGGAGATCAATGATGTCATAAACATTTGATTCTGTAAGAGTATTAAATACAATTGATTCATCTATGCGATTCATAAGTTCAGGTGAAAAAACATCTTGTACAAATTCCATAATTCTATTTTTCATACGATTATAATTTTCAACACCTTGCTCACTTTCAAAACCGAAACCACTATTTTTCAATTGTCTTGTTCCCATATTTGATGTCATTATAATAATTGAATTTTTAAAATCAATCTTTCTACCAAGTCCATCTGTAAGAATACCCTCATCAAATACTTGAAGTAAAATATTATATAAGTCTGGATGACCTTTTTCAATCTCATCAAAAAGAACAACTGAATAAGGATTTTGCCTTACTTTTTCTGTAAGCTCGCCTCCCTGTTCATAGCCTACATACCCAGGGGGAGCACCTATTAATCTAGATAGAGAGAATCTTTCCGTAAACTCTGACATATCAATCTTTACAAGTGCATTATTTTGAGGAAATAAATATTTAGCTAATGATTTTGCAAGTTCTGTTTTACCAACGCCAGTCGGACCTAAGAATAAAAAGACCCCAATTGGTCTCTTGGGATTTTTCAGACCAGTTCTTGAACGTTGGATAGCATGAGTAAGACTATTGATTGCTTGATCTTGACCTATAACATAATTACTCAATTCTTTATCTAAATTCAATAATCGATAACTTTCAGATTCAGCTATTTTTGAAATAGGTATCCCTGTCATTAGAGAAACAACATCAGCTATTGTTTCTGAATTTATTTTTTCTAAAACTCTAACATCTTTCTCTTGCCAATCTTTCTGAGCTTTATCTAACTGTTTTAATAATTTGCGCTCTTTATCTCTTAATATCGCAGCTTCTTCAAATAACTGACCAGCTACTTTCATTTCCTTTTCATCTCTAATATCCTGAAGATTAAACTCAATTTCTAATATGTTTTTAGGCACTTCCGAATTATACATACGCGCTCTTGCACCAGCTTCATCCATTATATCTATCGCTTTATCTGGAAGGTATTTATCTGCAATATATCTTTCAGATAAATGAACACATGAATTAATAGCATTATTAGAATATTCTACTTTATGGTGGTCCTGATATTTTTCTTTAAGACCATTGAGAATATCAATAGACTCTTCTATTGTTGGAGGATTCACTATAACCTTCTGTAACCGACGATCTAAGGCACCATCTTTTTCAATATTTTTTCTATACTCATCAATAGTTGTAGCACCAATACAATGTATATCACCTCTTGCTAAAGAAGGTTTAAACATATTTGACGCATCCAAAGAACCTGATGAACCACCTGCTCCAACGAGAGTGTGTATTTCGTCTATAAAAATAATAATATTTTCACTTTTCTCTAATTCTACCATTACAGTCTTTAGACGTTCTTCAAATTGACCGCGATATTTTGTTCCTGCAACAATCGCAGCAAGGTCTAATGATAATATTCTTTTATTATGTAGTATACGAGGTAATGTTTTACGAATTATTCTTTGTGCAAGGCCTTCTATAATAGCTGTTTTCCCCACGCCAGGTTCTCCAATTAGAACTGGGTTATTTTTTTTCCTACGTGTTAAAATTTGAGATACTCGCTCAATCTCATCTTCTCTGCCTATAACTGGATCCAGTTTACCTTTTCTTGCTAATCTAGTTATATCTCTTGAGAAATGATCCAAAGTAGGTGTGCTACTTTTTGATAATTGATCATTAGACCCATCTGATTCAAAGGAAGAACTATCATCTTTTTCTGTTTGAATAAGATCGCTGATGGTATCATATTCTAACGATAAGGATTTTAGAATATCAAAAGCTACCCCCTCTGTTTCCTTAAGCATTGCCAAAAGTAAATGTTCATCATCTGCTGAGGATAAACCTCTTGATGAAGCTTCGCTATATGCATTTCTTAATATTCGTTCTGCTCTACGAGTCAAGGGCAAATGACCTAAAGTCATTGTTCCACCTGATGATTTGATCATTTCTTCTATCATATTAACCATTTCATTAGGATCAATATCAAAAATATCAAAAAGTTTCTTTGTTAATCCACTATCATATTTTAAAATACCAAGCAGGAGATGTTCAGAACCCACATAACTATGGCCAAGACGAATTGCCTCTTCTTTAGATTTTTTTATTATTAACTGTACTCGTTTTGAAAAATTATCTCTCATAATAATCAGTTTCTAATTTGTAGAATACCTTTTTCAAGTTTATACTGTCTATTACCCAGTGAAGCTACATCAGGATTATGTGTAGTTAGCACTATAGCCTGATTGAAATCTTTGTTTATAATACCTAAAAGATCAATGAGTTTTATTGCATTTTTTTCATCTAAATTCCCTGTTGGTTCATCAGCAAATAAGATCTTTGGTTGATTTATAATGCCTCGGATTAAAGCAACCCTTGATCGTTCTCCTCCTGATAACTGACCAGGAAAATGATTTATTACATTACTTAAATTTAATAATTCAAAAAAATGAAGTGCTTGAGATTTCATATTCTTTTTTCCCCTAATCCAAGTTGGGACTAGTACATTTTCAATAGCAGTGAACTCTGGTAATAAATGATGAAATTGAAAAACAAAACCAACTTCTTGATTACGCATTAATGATAAACCATTTTCATCTAAATCATATACACTAACACCTGCAATTTCAACCGTTCCAGAATTGGGTTTATCTAAAGAACCAAGAATATTTAATGCTGTTGATTTACCAGAACCAGACTGGCCCATAATCGTAACAATTTCACTCTTATGTACTTTTAGTTTAAAATTTTGAAGCACCATAAGCTCATCAATCCCGTTATAATACGATTTATAAATATTATTAGCGTTAAGAATTACTTCACCCAACGAAGACCCTCCTGCAGATTTGAATTTGCTATTTTTCTTCCAGATATTAGTGATGACCCACAAATAAATATTATAGATAGGAAACCAATCAAAAAGAAATCACTTAAATATAACTCCATGGGTAGAGCATCTATAAAATAAATTTCTGATGGTATTGGGATCAATGCATATTGCTTTTGTATTAAAACAACCAAAATCCCTCCTATATAGCCAAAAAGTGCACCCTTGCCTGCTTTACTCAAACCTAAGTTGACCATTATTTTAAGAATAGAAAAACTTGAAGCTCCCATAGCTTTTAGAATACCGACTTCTTTCATTTTTTGGATTGATATTAAAGTAAGACTAGATGCAAGGTTGAACGCAGCAACAAGAAATATTAGTGATAGGATCACTATTGTAGCTAATCGTTCCATTTTCATTGCATTTACTAAAGATATATTTTGTTCATCCCATGATTGAATTTTTATTTTATCATGAAATTCATTCTTAAGATTTGATTTTATTTTTTTTAAATCATGTTCATCCAAAGCTCTAATATCAATACCATCATATTCAATTTTTCTTTTAAATAATTTGAATCCATCGTCTAAAGTAATGAATGTAAATCGATCATCATAATCAAGCACTTTTGTTGAAAAAATACCACTTATTAATAATTTTTTTCTATCTGGTAGACTAAAACCAATAGCTTGATCTATTGGACTAGATAAAATAATTAAATCTCCGATTTCCTTTCCAAGACGATTAGCTAAATCCTGCCCAATAACTATCTGACCTGATTCTGGTACTGCACCTCTCAATGGGAATTTATAAAAATCAGCCATTTTATCTTCATCAATTGCTTTAATTGTTACTACTCGTTTATTCTGACCTGCTTCAACTACCCCTCTCCTTTCCAAAAATGGCATGAGAATATCAATTCCATCTATATCCAAATCAGGCAAATGAGAAAATTTGGCAATAATACGAATGTCTCCTTCAAATCCTTTTAACTTTCCATGCACAATATTTTCGAATCCATTCATAACAGATAATGAAAGAATCAGAGCAAAACAACCTACACCCATACCTATCATTGAAAAAAGACTAGTATATTTACCTTGGATCAATGTCGATTTATAAAATCGTTTTGATACCATCCTCTCCCAACTCATTCATACCTCAATACTGATGCTGGACTTAAATGAAAAATAGTCTTAGCTGGCCACCATGATAACAAGATTGAAAGAATTAAAACAATAATAATAATTATAGAGAATATAGAATAATTAAATGCAAAAGGTATTTGATCCATGAAATAAACTTCTGAAGGGATATTAAAAAGATTATATTTTTGCTGTATAAATATAATAATTAGAGATAAAGAGCCTCCTATCATACATCCAAGAAAACCTATACAACCTCCTTGACACATAAATACCATCTTAAGTTTCGATTTTGATAATCCCTGGGAATGAAGAATACCAATTTGATTTGATTTTTCAATAATAATCATAGCAATTGCAGCTAGCAGGTTTACCACACCCACTAAAGAAATAAGACCAAACATTATATATGCAGGCCAACGCTGAAGAGAAATCCATTCAAATAAAAGATAATGGCGCTCACGCCAAGTCTCAAAAAAATAAGGATAATTAATAATTAAACTTTCATGTTCAGGTTTTAAACTCCCGATAGGAAAGACTAAACCAGATACTTCTTTAGTATCATAACCAAAAAATTTCCTCGCATCATCTAGAGATACATATGCTAAAGTCTTATCATATTCTTGCAAGCCTGAAAAAAAAATATCTCTAACTATTACTGGTTTTATATCTGGCAAATTTGTCAACATACTCTTTGAAGAAAATGATTGAAGAAATATACGATCACCAATTTTTATATCTAGTGATTTTGCTAGAAGATTACCTAAAATGATTTCACCAAATTCCAAATTATGAAAATCATTATTTGAAATTGCCTTTGGAAGGAAGTCATTTCCTTCCAAAATAACACCTTCTGCACTAGAACCTGATCGTAACATACAAAGCCCTCTTATGTAGGGATTTAGTTTCCCCAGAGAATGATTTATTAAAGAATCAATAGATTCTTCTTCAAGATTAATTGTATTACCTAAGACGTGTTTAATTCTAGCTTCTCCTTCAAAAGACGATAACTTATCAGAAATTATTTCTTCAAATCCTTGAATAATACTAGCTGTAAGCATCAAAGCAGCAATACCAATAGATAATCCACCAATTGCAAGCCAACTAGCATAACTAGAAAAACTACCTAGTTTATTTGCAAACATATAACGAATTGTCAACTGTAAAATAAGAGACATTACTATGTAGAATCAGATCTTAGAAGCGGGAAAAAAATCACATCCTTTATCCAACGATTACCTGTTAGAAGCATTGTTAGCCGATCAATTCCAAGACCAACTCCACCAGTTGGAGGCATACCACACTCCATAGCTTGTAGAAAGTTTTCATCAATAGGTTGAGCTTCTTCATCTCCTTTATCTCTCAATTTTTTTTGTTCATTAAGCCTTTGTCGTTGATCAATTGGATCATTTAATTCTGAAAATGAATTAGCAAATTCTGCACCACCAATAAATAATTCAAAGCGCTCAACTAAATTTGGGTCCCCATTACGATGTGGTTTAGCTAAAGGAGAGATTTCTTTAGGATAATCAATTATGAAAGTTGGTTGTATCAAATGAGGCTCAACTAATTGGCTCATTAATTCATCAAGGATTTGACCAAAGTTTTTATTTTTACCTACTTCAATTCCTTTTTCTTCACATATTTTTCTGAGCTTATTTTCATTAAAATCATCTAAATCGTGTCCAGTTACTTCTTCCAATAAAGTTAAAAATGGTTTTTTTTCAAATTTCTTAGAAAGGTCGATATTTTTTCCTCCCCAATCAATTTTTAGAGCACCAACTTTTTCAGCAGTCTTTTGAATTAACTTCTCTACAATATCCATACAGTCTTCATAGTCAGCATAAGCCCAATAAAATTCAAGCATTGTAAACTCAGGATTATGATTTCTATCAATCCCTTCATTTCTAAAATCTTTTGCGATCTCGTAAACGCGATCAAGACCACCAATAATAAGTCTTTTTAAATATAATTCATCTGCAATTCTTAAATATAGTTCTTGATTTAAAGCATTGTGGTACGTTGTAAAAGGTCTGGCATTCGCTCCGCCATATAAAGGTTGTAAAATAGGTGTTTCAACTTCTAAAAATCCTTTCTCATCTAAAAACATTCTTATAGTTTTAATGATTTGAGATCTTTTTATAAATGTTTCTTTTACATTAGGATTCAATATTAGATCTAAATGCCTATTTCTATAACGCTGTTCTTTATCAGTAAATGCATCAAAAATTTTTCCATTTTTTTCTTTGACAATTGGAAGAGGACGAATACTCTTTGAAAGAATTATTAGAGTAGATACACGTATCGAAATTTCTCCAGTTTTAGTTGTAAAAACTGCGCCTTCGACACCAATATAATCACCAATATCTAATAACTCAAAATTGGCATATGATTCATCACCAATATGATCCTTTTTTACAAAAATCTGAATCTTACCTTCACAATCCATAATCTGTGAGAACGATACTTTGCCCATTTTCCTGAGCGCAATCATTCTACCTGCTATTTTTACAATTTTCCCTTCATATTGACTATAATTTGATTTTATTGTAAAACTGCAATCAGAGGGGTCAAACTTTGTCGGATATGGATTAATACCATTTTTTCTTAACGCTTCCAGTTTTTCCAATCTGAAATCCATAATCTGTTTTAAACTCTTTTGTTCTTCTGACATATACTCTCCCAAATAGAACTTTCTTATTGGTTAATTTTAGTTAATAAATAAGCTCTAATAAATGTGTTTAAATTTCCATCCATAACACTTTGGATATTGCCATTCTCTTCCTTGGTTCTATGGTCTTTAACCATTTGATAAGGATGAAATACATACGATCGAATTTGGCTACCCCAACCAATATCCAACTTTTTATTTTCCAACTCTTTATTTTTTTCTTTCTCTTTTTCTAATTCAACTTGGTATAACCTTGCCTTTAGAATTTTCATTGCTTGATTTTTATTTTTATGCTGTGAACGTTCATTCTGACATTGGGCAACAATCCCAGTCGGCAAGTGCGTAATACGAACAGCAGAATCAGTTTTATTTACATGTTGGCCACCTGCTCCGCTAGCCCTATATGTATCTATCCGTATCTCAGACTGATTAATTTCTATTTCAATATTTTCATCAACTGAAGGATAAACAAATACTGAGGCAAAAGAGGTATGTCTACGATTATTAGTATCAAATGGAGAAATTCTTACCATGCGATGTACACCCGCTTCCACTTTTAAAAGGCCAAAAGCATAATCACCTTTAATTTCAAAAGTAACATCTTTCAACCCAGCTTCATCGCCTGGCTGAAGATCTATTACTTCTAATTTAAAATTTTCTTTTTCTATCCACCTAGAATACATGCGGTAGAGCATCTGTGCCCAATCTTGACTCTCAGTACCACCTGCACCAGGATGGATTGAAACAATAGCATTTTGGATATCTTCAGGTTTTCCCAAGGTAAGTTTCAATTCTACTTCACTAATGATATTGATATAATCTTTTAAATCTTTCTTTATTTCAAGTATATCAACATCGCCAGTATCTGCGAATTCAAATAATATTTCCATATCATCATGGCGTCTGGTTAGATCTAACCATAATGATAATTGTTTCTCTATACGAGATATTTTTTTTAGTATTCTAGAAGCTTCTTGATTATCATTCCAGAAATTGGGCTTCGATGATTTTTCCTTTAATTTTTCTAAAGTATCTGACAATTTCACAAGGTCAAAGATGCCTCCGCATTTCTGAATCCTTCTTTTCTGCTGAGTTGAATTGTTCTTTTAATTCATATAACTCCATCCAAAAATTTACGGTTTGCCTAACTTAGGAATAAGAATAATTATATCTCAATTAATCTCCAGATGATATAAATAGTCGTTGGTTTAGATAACGACGTAGTTTCATCTCATCCATTTCTAGATTTGTAAAACGACCATTCTCTGCTGTTGATATAACTCCTCTCTCTTCAGAAACCACCACAACTATAGCATCTGATTCTTCTGTTATACCTAAAGCCGCTCGATGCCTAGTGCCCATTTCGGGCAGTACCATTGGACTCTCTGTCAAAGGCAAAATACATCCTGCTGCTTCGATCAAAGTATTTTGTAAGATCACTGCTCCATCATGCATTGGTGACCCTGGATTAAATATAGATATAAGCAATGGAGTCGACACCTCAGCTTTTAATTGAATGCCTGCATCTTTATAAGAACGCAGACCAGTTTCTCTTTGAATTACTATAAGAGCCCCCCATTTTTTTTCTGATAATTGTAGAGATGCTCCTACTATCGCTTCAAGTGATCTAGATGTACCCGTTCGGAAAATGCGTTGGAAAAATCGTGTTTGTCCAATGTAAATTAATAATCTTCGAATTTCAGGCTGAAAAAGAATTACAAATGCAACAACCCAAACAGTTTGAAATTGATTCAACAACCAGGACATAGCAACTAACCCTAAAGAGTTAAAAATAAAAGAGAAAATAAGCAATATGACAAGTCCGATTAGCATCTGACCTGCACGAGTTTCTCTAAAATATTCATATACTTTAAAAAAAATCCAAGTTACCAAAAGAATATCTAAAATATCTATCAGGCTAATTGTTAAAAAGCCTAACTTAAATACTATCAAATCGCTCTCCTTATTTTTTCGGTGATAGCCACTATTCTTTTAATTTTTTTCACATTATGGACACGAATAATTCTTGCACCATTTAATATCCCAGCAGTGGTAACAGCTGCTGTTCCTTCAAATCTATTTTCAACAGGTAAATCAAGAGTAATACCAATAAACGATTTTCTACTTGGCCCAATAAGCAATGGAATATCAAATTCACAAAATTCATTTAATTTATTTATTATTATAAAATTATGCTCTACGGTCTTACCAAAACCTATGCCTGGATCTAGGATAATGTTTTCTTTCTTTACGCCTGCTTCAATCGCAAGATTAATTTGATTTTTAAAAAATAATTTAATGTCAAATATAATATTATTATAACAAGGATTATCCTGCATATTTTCTGGGATACCTTTCATATGCATAATTACGATTGGTATTTTTAGTTTTGATGCTATTTGCACCATGTCTGGATCAAAAGCTAATCCACTAATATCATTTACTATGTTTGCACCTACAGAGATTGCATTCTCAGCTACTACAGATTTAGTGGTATCAATTGATATTAAAACATTAGGTGAAATTAAGCGGATTCCTTTTATAACTGGTATTATTCGGTCGAGTTCTTCATCAATTGAAATTTTTTTAGCACCTGGTCGGCTTGATTCTCCTCCAACATCAATAATATCCGCACCATCATTAATCATTTCTAAAGCATGATTGATTGCTGAATCAGTTCGATAAAATTTACCCCCATCACTGAATGAGTCTGGAGTAACATTTACTATCCCCATGACTAATGTTGAACGATTGGGATCGCTACACCATTTATCGAATGAAAGCGGAGTAATTGATTTATTCAAATCAGAATTGATAGTCCAATATTAATTAGATTTATTTTTTACTGATTTCTTAATACTTTGACGAGGAGTTTTAGACGTGCCTTGTTTATTGCGATTATCATTACCATTTACTGTTTTTAATCGTTTATATCTTTTTCTTCTATTTCTATTAGGTTTATAACGACCATTTATAGGTCGAGTTAATTTTTTCCCATCAAGAATTTTTTCCAAATCTTTTGCATCAATCGTTTCATATTTTAACAACTCTTTAGCCATTCTATGAAGTATTTCAATATCCTTTCTCAAGATTTCATCCGCTAACCGTTGAGAATCTCTTACTATTCTAGAAATTTCTTCATCTATCATGCGTGCAGTTACTTCACTATAATCACGATGAGATTGAATCTCTCTACCCAAAAATACCTCTTCATTTTTTTTACCAAAAGTCATTGGTCCTAATAAATCACTCATACCCCATTCCGTAACCATCTTTCTTGCAATCTGGGTTGCCTGCTCTATATCATTTCCAGCACCTGTTGTCATTTGATTAAAAATAAGCATCTCAGCACTTCTGCCTCCCATTAGAATAGCCAATCTGCCTTCAACAAAGTTTCGGGTATATCCATGCTTCTCATCCATAGGAAGTTGCATTGTTACGCCTAGAGCACGACCACGTGGTATTATTGTTATCTTATGTACTGGATCTGCACCTCTTGTTTTTATTGCAACCAAAGCATGACCAGCTTCGTGATATGCCGTGACTTCTTTTTCTTCCTTTGAAAGAATCATACTTTTTCGCTGTACACCCATCATTACCTTATCTTTTGCTTCCTCGAAATCATCCATATCAATTGATTTTTTATGTTTTCTAGCTGCTAAAAGCGCAGCCTCATTTACAATATTTGCAATATCTGCACCAACCATCCCAGGTGTGCCTTTCGCAAGTGATTCTAAATCAACTTTCATTTGATTAATAATAACTTTTTTAGTATGTACTTTAAGAATACCTAGGCGACCTTTAATATCTGGAACATCTACAACAATTTGTCTATCAAATCTTCCAGGCCTTAATAATGCAGGATCCAAAACATCTGGCCGATTTGTAGCAGCAGTAACTATTACATTCTGAGAATTATCAAATCCATCCATTTCCACCAAAAGTGCATTTAATGTTTGTTCTCGTTCATCATGTCCACCCCCTATTCCTGCGCCTCTTTGTCTACCAACAGCATCCATTTCATCAATGAAGATTATACATGGAGCACTTTTTTTTGCTTGTTCAAAGAGATCACGTACTCTAGATGCACCTACACCCACAAAC
>CAZEER010000045.1:0-19407 GCA_964511215.1 uncultured bacterium
CAGATCCTAAATCTGGCGTGTCTACCAATTCCACCACCGCGGCATAATCTAATATCTTAAAATTAAGCTTTTTATTATAAAAAAGAGCCTAATAAGGCTCTCTTTAATTAATTTATTTTTAGAAATAATTTTACTTCATCAAAATCATCTTACGATTAAACACATTGATACCTGCTTTTAATTTATAAATATATACTCCTGCACCCACCTTAGAGCCCAACAAATCATCACCTTTCCAATTAATAATATGTTGACCTGATCTTTGATGAGTATTGACAAGAGTTTTAATTAATCTTCCCCTCATATCAAAAATATCAAGTCTAACTTCAGAGTCTTTTGCGAGGTCATAAGTGATAATCGTAGATGGATTAAAAGGGTTTGGATAATTGGGGTATAGTTTAAATAAATGTGGTAATTCATCACTGCTGATCCCTACCAAATCACCTGTAAACTGACCAAAATTATCAGCCACAGCTGGAATTGGTAAAGCATTAATATCTCCAGCAGAAATTGTATTAATCATAAATACAACAGATGGATTTTCTATAGTATTATTAAACGCTACCTCGACTTCCATAATTGGTCCTGAACCGGGTTCAATAAATGTAGAGAAATCATATCCTAAAAAGTAAAATGATCCCTCGTCTGTCTCACCAGAGTTACCATCGAGGGTACCATCATCAAAGCGATCTAGGAGTGTAATATTGGTTACTGTCATATAATTAGGCATATCTAGAATTTCAAACTCTAAAATATTGACCGTTTCAGTATTTATCATATGTATTTCAAAAGTACCAGTCCCACCAGGCGTCATTTGCCCAGATACATTTTCAATAGTACAACCAACAGGTGGCTGACCAACATAGAAAGAATGAGGTGTACCTTCAGTGTGCATAGGTAGATTATTGACATCTGCAAGTACTGGATCACTAACAGTAATATCAATTATTGTTGAATCTGGTATCCCGGCTAAAATGCTATAGGTAATATCTGCTAAATGTCTTATACCAGGTTGAATCGGGTTTGAAAGGGAATTATCATAACCAGTTATTCTATACCCTATACCTAAATCAACACCTGAGACAGACCATTCGTCCAGATTTAACAATTCACTAAATGAAATATCTACTCCATTTATAAAAGGGGGGTCAGCCATAATATCAAATTGAATGGCATAAATGGGTTGAGTATTTTGAAGAAAAACTGAGCCAATAGTTTCTTCACCAGATAACCCAAAACCACCATATAGATTTAAATATTGTGTTTCAATTCCAACTTCATATGTACCACCATCAGCAGTCCAATTTAAATCAACATATCCAACATCTTGAATAGATGTACCTGAAGTATAAGATAGATTTACAACCATTTCTTCATCAGCCACAGGATAAAGGACAGCCCGACAGACTGATCCATTACCAGGAGCTAAAGCCGTACCAACACTTATACCAGTGATCGCGATTGTTCCATCACCTTGGTCAGCGATCTCCAAAGCCCAATTAGAAGTTCTTTCAGTAGGTAGAATATTTAAACTATTGATTACATCTGGATAATCCATGATTTCAAAATAAAAAAGACCTAGCTCTGACTCATTATTAATATAAAAATCTAGGGTATCACTCTGACCAGATAGGGATAAACCATTATCCATTGAGAGTTCGACCCACTCAACAGGAGTGGCTGATACCGTTGAAGTTGGACCCGACTCCGTGCCATCAGGATATACTGCAGTAACATAATAATAATATGTTGTACTATTAATAACATCTTCATCTAAATAGGTGGTGACATCTCCACCAACTTCGGCTATTTCTTCAAAATTTGAGACACTATTTAAAGATCTATAAACCCTAAAAGCATCAAGATCAACGGGCCTATCATCTAAGAAGACTGGCTGGTCTAGGTCCACTTTCAAATCATAAGGGACTCCACCTCCAAATTCAGAAATAATATCCTCTTTAGGTGCAGATAATAACCACTCTCCCAATTCAGTTAATTGAAAATGTACTATACGATCAACATCTCTTGCTGCAAAAGTTATAAACACATCATCCACTGCCCAACCTGAAGCCCAGAATCCATTATCATTAGAGCGGAATGCAATATATAAATTAGATACCCCTGCATAATTTGAAAGATCAACAGTTTCAACTACCCATTCTGCCACAGGATCAAGAGAGACTACTTCTTCAAAATTAACTCCATCGGTACTTACCTCGATGTGTGCACTATGACTATATGCTCCATCAAAATATGATGCAAAATTTAATGTAACTGTTTGGGCACCACTTACATTTAAAGGTGGTGTAACTAAATAATCCACAGAACCATCATCATCTGCCATATCATCATTTGCACACATATACCATGTATGAGATGGTATAGTCCAAAAAGCACTTGACCCGTCTTGAGTAATGAACCACCCTTGAGAAGAATTAGTAGTTAATGTCCAATCATCCGGGATAACACCTTCTTCAAAATCTTCTTCAAAATCTTCTGGGATTGGACCATAGGGAGGATCCCAACTCAAAAGTACTTGGGCATCCATACCATCCTGTAATTGGAGATTGTGTGGCTCCTCAATATAACCAGGGCTAACTGTAACAGTACCTGAGTCTGCCCCTGCTACCCAATAGGCGCCACCAATATCATCAGTAACTGTAATATTTTCGAAATTAATACCTACATTAGAATTATAAGCATTTTCATGGACAACCATTTCCATATTTGCAATAGGTCCTGCACCAGATTCTATATTACCATTTTCAGGATTATACATAAGCACACGTGTTAAACCATTTTCTAATTCATTGAAATCAATAGTGAAACCTGTAGATCTTTCTGTAGTTGAAAAACCTATGACATCTAAATAGTTTGGAGTGTCATATATGTCAAACTGCAACCCCCCAACTTGACTAGGATTTTGAATACTAATATCAATATAAACTTGTTCATTCACATCGCCAGTATCAGTAGAAGCACTAAGGAGGACCACGTTTCCAATAGTAATAGAACCATTTAATAATTCGCCAGCAATTACATTCCCTTCAGCATCACTGACTGTAAGGTCATAACATTCAAGGTCAATTAATGCAGAGAGAACATTTTCACCATTGTAATGAAGATTACATACAATATTATCAGCCCCAGCCCCAATACCTTCTCCGTTAATACTATAGAAAACTACTCTGCCAGAACCATCACCTAAAATATTAAAATCAGCACTAAAATTTTCCACATCCACTGTGCTTACCCCTGAAAGGGTTACTAAACTTGGAATAGCGATCACATCAAATTGAAACCCTCCAACCGATTGGTCAGGGTTGGCCACAGTTACAGGAATAACAATATCCTCTGTATAACCATTAACAGCAACATCACCTATGGAAATAGTGACATCCCCAGATGCATTATTATATGCTATTAAAAACAATATCCATAAGAAAGATAATTTTTTCTTGGGCACCATTCTTTTCTCCAAAAATTCGAAAATAATATATTAAAATTATTATTTAGAAAGTTTTAATTCTTACTATTAGGTATAATGCTAATTATGTTTCCCTAAAATAACGATTTTCTATCTATAATTCACTCATAAATTAATTATCCAATGCCGTGGTAATATCTTCAACAAGATCATCTATATTTTCAACTCCAACTGATAAACGTAATAATTCCGGAGTTAACCCCATAGCTTCTTTCATTTCTGTTGGTACAGAAGCATGAGTCATTTCGTATGGGAGACAGACAAGACTTTCGACTCCTCCTAGGCTTTCTGCCAAAGTGAATAATTGTACTTTAGATAAAAACCTATCACGTTTTTCAATTGTTTTACATTTAATAGAAATCATGCATCCAAATATTGAATCACCTTGCGGATTTACTTGCTGTATAGTGGCAAGGTTATGTTGGCTATGTGTCTCTAGACCAGGATATATGACTGAGTCCACTGTGTTATGGCTTTGTAATATTTTTGCTAAATGCATTGCATTATCAGATTGTTTTTGAACTCGTAGTGCCATGGTTTTAGTACTTCGAAGTAAAATCCAACAATCAAAGGGGCTGGGAATAGCACCTCCAGATTTTTGTATAAAATACAGTCTTTCTGCCAATTCAGAATTACTGGTAATTAATGCACCTGCAATTAAATCACTATGCCCACCAATAAACTTAGTAGCACTATGCATTACAATATCTGCACCAAGATTTAAAGGTCTTTGTCCATAAGGGCTCATAAAAGTATTATCAACAGCAAGATATATATTGTTTGTTTTACATAAATCTGATATAAGCTTTATATCGGATAATTCTAATAAAGGATTTGTTGGTGTCTCTAAAAATATCCATTTTGTATTAGGTTTTAATGCCGCTTCAATACTCTCAATAAATCTTGTATCTACAAATTCAAATTCAAAACCATGATTTGATAAAACTTCAACCGCCATGCGATAGGTCCCACCATAGACATTACGACCAATAATGACATGATCGCCTTTATTAAGAGTTTGAAAAAGCGCGGTAGTAGCTGCCATACCACTAGAGAATGCAATGCCATATTTACCATCTTCAAGAGAAGCAATATTCTGTTCTAAACGATTCCTAGTAGGATTGCCACCGCGCGAATAATCAAACCCCTTATGAATACCAGCTTTTTCCTGTTCATAAGTAGATGTTAGATGGATAGGGGGCGATACAGCACCAGTCTCGCGGTCTGGCATATTACCTACATGTATTGCTCGTGTTTGAAATCGTTTTTTATCCATTTTACACTCTCTTATAACCTTTATCTAAATAGTTTTGCAATTTTTTAAATTTAATTTCGACCTGTATTCCATCTGGACCCTTAACTAATATTTTTTCATTACGGCCATACTTTTGTTCTACTTTTACTGGAGTTCTAACCTGACTTGGCTGATTTGCATTTTGAGTTTGAGTTTGTCCTTGCATACCCATGCCTGTCGTTTCTTTGTGAGATGCTTGTAAATTCCTAACACTTGGGCGGTTGTGAACTTGAGGTTGCTCCATACCTTGCAATTGAGTCCTAAATAATCTCTGTACCGTTGCAGCATTCATGTCTGTCATCATTTCTTGAAACATTTTAAAACCTTCAGACTTATACTCCAGCAATGGGTTTTTCTGGCCATATGCTCTAAGGTTAATTCCCTCGCGAAGCTGGTCCATTGCATAAAGGTGGTCTTTCCATTTTTCATCAATTGTTCTAAGAATTATAAATCTTTCAAACCCACGGATCACATCTTCAGGAATAAGAGATTCTCTTGAGCGATATACAGATTTTGCTTGTTCAAATATCCAATCTGTAATTATTTCATCATTTAGATCCACCCCTTCACTATCTTGTTGAATTTTATCATATGATATATCTACCAATATATGTGATGAAAAACGTTGTTTAAAACTATCCCAATCCCACTCTTCAGGAGCTCCATTATCTGATTGTAATTCAATTTCGTCAAGAATAAAATCATCTAAAATCTGAAAAACTGATTCTTGCATATTTACACCTGATAATGCTTGATTTCTTATATCATAAACTACTTGGCGCTGCTGATTCATTACGTCATCATATTCTAGCAGATGTTTTCTAATACCAAAATTTCTTACTTCAACCTTTTTTTGTGCTCCTGATATAGCTCTCGTTACCATACCTGCAGAAATTACTTCTCCTTCTTCAATACCCATACGATCCATTATAGAAGCAACCCTATCTGAACTAAATAGTCGCATAAGATCATCTTCTAGAGACAGATAGAATCGCGATGAACCTGGGTCACCCTGTCTCCCACTTCGACCTCGCAATTGAAGGTCAATTCTACGAGATTCATGTCTCTCAGTTCCGATGATATGCAACCCACCAAGTTCCTTTACACCTTCATCGAGTTTTATATCTGTTCCGCGGCCTGCCATATTGGTTGCAATTGTAACAGCACTCTTTTGTCCAGCACGTGCAACTACATCTGCCTCACTTTTATGTTGCTTCGCATTTAAGACATTGTGCGGAATGCTCTTTCGTTTTAACATGCGAGATAAAAGCTCTGAGACCTCTACAGATATTGTGCCTACAAGAACTGGTTGTCCTTGTTTATAACATTCTAATATTTCATCAATCGCTGCATTATACTTCTCTCTTTTTGTTTTATAAACAAGATCATCTCGATCATCTCGAGAGATAGGTCTGTGAGTAGGTATAACTGTTACATCCAATTTGTAAATTGAGCCAAGTTCCTCTGCCTCAGTTTCAGCAGTACCAGTCATACCCGCTAACTTATCATATAGACGAAAGTAATTTTGTATTGTAATTGTTGCTAGCGTTTGTGTTTCTCGTTCAATCCTCACATTTTCTTTTGCTTCCAGTGCCTGATGTAGCCCATCAGAATAACGTCTACCAGGGAGTACTCGTCCTGTAAATTCATCTACAATCATAACTTTCTTATCTTGGAGTACATATTCTACATCTTTTTCGTAAAGAGTATAAGCCCTAAGCAACTGATTAAAATTATGGATCGTACTACTTCTTTCTGCATGGAGTTGATGTGCTTTTTCTTTTTCAAGATTTTTTTCTTTAGTTGAAAGATTTGCATTTTCATCTATTTCTAATAATAATTCGCCAAGATCAGGAATTATGAAAGTGTCTGGATTGTCTGGAGAAAGAAGATTACGACCCTTTTCGGTTATATCCATTACATGGCTCTTTTCATCTATTGCAAAATATAATTCGTCATCGACTTCATGCATTTTTTTATCACGTGTATATATTGATTCAATATCTTGAGCCAATTTGAGCATGCCGGTTTCTTGAAAAATTTTCATAACTTGACGATGTTTAGGCATACCACGTTGAGCTTGTAAAAGTTTTAGTCCTGCATTATCATCGTCATTAACTTCGATATATTTCTGAGCTTTACGTACTAAATCTGCCACTAGAGCCATTTGTTTTTTTACCAACTGCTCTACACCAGGTTTTAATTTCGTAAATGTTTCATCTACTGGGGTATCTACTGCACCAGAAATAATGAGTGGGGTTCTAGCTTCATCTATCAGCACACTGTCAACCTCATCGACCACTGCAAAAGCATGTCCACGTTGAACTTTTTCTTCTGCCTGTAATGCCATATTATCTCTAAGATAATCAAAGCCAAATTCATTATTAGTACCATAAATTATATCTCGATGATACATCTCTCTTCGATCTCTATTATTCATTGAATTAAGTATATATCCTACTGTTAGCCCAAGTCGCTTATATACTTCACCCATCCATTCTGCATCTCGTTGCGCAAGATAATCATTTACAGTTATAACATGAACACCTCGACCTGTAAGTGCATTCAAAAATATCGGCATAGTTGCCACCAAGGTTTTTCCCTCTCCTGTTTTCATTTCAGCTACTTTCCCATTATGAAGAATAATAGCTCCTAGTAACTGCACATCATAAGGGATCATCTCCCAAAAAATCTTTTGCCCAGATACCATCCATGATGATCCACACATTCGACGACAGGTTTCTTTTACCATAGCAAAAGCTTCTACCATAATTAATCCTAATGCTCCCTGTTCGGCATATAATATTTTACTCTCACGTTCTTTCTTATCTATATCTCTTGGTATTGATTCCTCTTTTTCTTTACAAGTATTTATAACAAAATCCCTTAATTCTTGTGTCCGTTTAATTAAATCTTCATCAGACTTTGAAGATAGAGAATCATATATTTGGTTTATTCGATCAATAGTTGGGGAAAGTTTCTTTATCTCTCGATCAGATTTAGTTCCAAATAATTTTGACAGAATCATATAAAATTTTAATCCTTATTTCTTTTTTTATAATCTTTATAGACAGCATCTAAAATACCATTTATGAAAATTGGACTTTCATCGGTGCTATAAATTTTTGCGATTTCAACCATCTCACTTATTGAAACTTTAGGAGGAATGTCCTGAATGAAAAAAATTTCGCAAATACCCATTCTTAGTAGAACTTTATCAACTAATGCAACTCGCTCAAATTCCCAATTTTCGAGATGGCTTTTGATAATTTTATCCGACCAAAGGAGATTATCTATAACAGTATTAAATAGCAATCCTATAAAATCTGTATTTTCCTTTTGACTAGGTTTTCTACTCAATACTTGTTTAATAATAATCGCTGGTTCATCTTTATTATATTGATAAGAAAATAATGCTTCAAGGACACGTTTACGCGCCAACCTACGTGGGTGAATATTAACCATTGTCACGTTTACCCATGATATTTTCCATTTTTAGGCTTCCATTTTTTAATTTGGTAATATCAAACATCCTTTTCTTAGCTATTTTTAATGCTGCCTGTTGAGTTGTCAAGGAATCTTTTTCAGAAAGATTATAGACTTTTATTAAATTATTATAAATTCCTTCTTTGGCATCTTGAAATGCACGTTCATGATTATATCCTTCTATTTCATTTGCACAATTAATTAAACCACCTGCATTAATAACAAAGTCTGGTGCATAAAGAATACCGCGATCATGAAGCATTTGAGAATGAATATCTTCTTTTTTTAGTTGATTATTGGCTGCACCAGCTACAATTGAACATTTTAATTGGGGGATTGTATTACTATTGAGCGTGGCTCCCAATGCACAAGGAGAGAATATATCAATATCTGATCTAAATATTTCATCTATGTCTAAAACCTTAGCCTGAAACTCCTCTACCACACGCTTCAATGCAGATTTATTAATATCAGATACATAAAGATTTGCTCCATTTTTCTTTAAATAGCGACAAAGATAATAACCAACATGACCGACTCCTTGAATTCCAATGTTTAATCCAGTTAATGAATCTTTCCCTAGTTGCTTTTTTACGGTTGCTTTAATCCCTGAATAGATACCTAAAGCTGTTAAGGGGGAAGGATCTCCACTGCCACCTAGAGTGGGAGAAATCCCTGTGACATAAGAGGTCTCCATTCTCACCCATTCCATATCTTTGACACTTGTACCTACATCTTCAGCTGTAATATATCTACCTGCCAAACCTTCCACAAAGCGACCAAATGCTCTGAAAAGTTTTTCATTTTTCCCTCTTCTTGAATCCCCAATAATTACCGCCTTACCTCCGCCAAGGCTAATTCCAGCAACTGCAGCTTTATAACTCATTCCTCTAGAAAGTCTTAAGACATCCTCTAAAGCATCCTCTTCAGAATTATAATTCCACATTCTGCAACCACCAAATGCAGGGCCCATAGCAGTATTATGGATTGCGATTATTGCCTTTAAGTTCGAATTATTATCATGACAAAAAATGACTTGTTCATGATCTCTTGTTTTCATTTTTTTAAAAACTGATAACATCCAAACTTATTTTTTATCAGTTATTGGGAATAACCATCCAAAAGTATCATCAATATGTTGTCTCTGGATATTAATTAATTTCTTTTTACATTTATTGGTAATTGGTCCAATTTTTCCTCGATTGAATTTATAAGCTTCATCATTAAATGTAATTTTACCTATTGGGGTAACCCCTACGGCAGTACCTGTGCAAAATACCTCATCCGCTTCAAAAAGATCTTTAAGAAAGATATCGGTTTGCTCAACTTTTAATCCTAATAAATCGGATGCTATTCTACAAACAGAGTCTCTTGTAATACCCGCAAGTATAGATCTACTTAATCTTGGAGTCTTAATTATACCATCATTAACTATAAATAAATTAGCCGAACCAATTTCTTCTATTTTATCTCCGCATACAGAGTCTAGATAAATAACCTCATCAAATCCTTCTTCTTTAGCTTTTAGCATTGGGTATAATGATGCTGAATAATTTCCAATCGCCTTCGCGTTCCCAATACCTTTTTCAGCAGCACGATGATAATTTGTTTCAATTTTCAGATTAAGTGACTTTTTACGACCTTTGAAATAGGGACCAACAGGTGAAACAAATACCATAAAAGTATAATCAGAAGATGCATTTACTCCTAAAGTTGGCGCAGTACCCCAAACAATAGGTCTTATATACATACTACCTTTACCATAAGGGGGGATGTAATCCAAATTATCTTTAACAGTTTTAACAATAGCATTAATAAAAAAATCATGATCCATCTTAGGAATACAAAGCCTTTTAGTAGACCTAGCTATTCGTTCAGCATTATCATCAACCCTAAACAGAACTATATTATCTTTAGAAGTATGAAATGCCTTGGTACCTTCAAATACTCCTTGCCCATAATTTAAAACAGCTGCAGCTGGCGAAATTTCAATATTCCCATATGGTATTAATGAACCTCCTGACCACTTCTCTCCTTTATGACAAGTAGCACTGAACATGCTACGCGTTTTTACTGCATTAAAACCCAATAAATTCCAATCAAGATTTGCTTTTTTTAGACTCATCTAATTAATTGTCTCGCAATTACAAGTTGTTGAATTTCTGAAGTACCTTCATAAATCTCAGTTATTTTCGCATCTCGCATTAATCGTTCTACTCCGTATTCCTGCATATAACCATAGCCACCATAAATTTGAACACAATCTGAAGCCGCATCCATAGCAGTAGATGAAGCAAATAGTTTTGCAATGGAACTTTCCTTAATATAATCTTTGCCTTGGTCTTTTAAATATGCAGCATGCCAAACAAGTAATCTCGCGGCATTGATATTAGTGGCCATAATCGCAAGTTTATTTTGAATTGCACCAAATTTCCCAATTAATTGACCAAACTGCTTTCGTTCTTTTGCATATGAAACTGATTTTTCTAATGCACACCGAGCTAAACCTACAGCCTGAGCAGCAATGCCTATCCTTCCACTGCCTAACGCTTGCATGGCAATGGCAAAACCTTGCCCTTCTGAACCAATTCTATTTTCTTCTTTAACCCTACAATTCTTAAAGTATAATTCACAGGTATCTGAAGCTCTAATCCCAAGCTTATTTTCTTTTTTACCTATATTAAGACCTGGAGTACCTTTCTCTATAATAAACGCTGAAATACCTTTTGAGCCTTTACCTTTTTCTGTAATACAAAAAAGTAAAACCAAATCACTATTTTCACCGCTTGTTACCCAATTTTTTGTACCATTTATTACATAATGGTTACCATCTTTTTCAGCAAAAGTTTTCATGTTGACTGCATCTGATCCTGATTGTGGCTCACTTAAACTATATGCCCCTAATTTTTTTCCTTCCGCAAGTGGATTCAAAAACTTTTCTTTTTGGATATCTGAACCCGAATCTAAAATTACTTGGCACACTAGTGAATTATTAACTGACATAATAGTAGATGTTGCCAATTCAATTGCAGCAATTTCCTCAATTGCAAGAACATAAGAAATAGTGTCAAGTCCTGCTCCACCCCATTTCTCAGGAACCATCATACCCATCAAACCTAGCTCACCCATCTTTTTTATTTGCGCGGATGGGAACTCTGATTTTTCATCTCTTTCAATTACACCTGGTAATAAATTATCTTCCGCAAATTTTTTTGACATACTTCTAATCATTTCTTGCTCAGATGATAAACTAAAATCAATCATTTCTTTCAATAATTAATGCTGATGCCTCACCGCCACCTATACAAAGTGTCGCTAAACCTAAATGTGATTTATTATGATGCATACCATTTAACAAAGTAGTAAGTATTCTTGCACCTGAAGCTCCAATGGGATGTCCGAGAGCAACTGCTCCACCATATATATTCATTTTTTCATGTTGGATATTAAAATCATCCATTGTAGCCAGAGCTACCACTGCAAAAGCTTCATTTATCTCCCACAAATCAATATCTGAAGAGTTTATATTAGTTTTTTTCAAAACCTTAGTTATGGCTTTCGCTGGAGCAGTAGTAAACCATTCTGGCTCATGAGCAACAGAAGCATGAGCAAGGATACTTGCCAGAGGTTTAATACCTAAATCTCTGGCTTTCTTTTCACTTACAATAAGTAAAACTGCTGCACCATCATTTATTTTCGATGCGTTTGCTGCTGTGATAGTACCACCATTTTGAAAAGCTGGCTTAAGATTTGAAATTTTTTCATACTTTACTTTGGAGGGTTCTTCATCTTCATTTATCACAATGGTATCAGAACTCTTTTTTTTAATCTCCATAGGTACAATCTCGCTAGAAAATATTCCCTGATCAGTTGCATGTTTTGCACGCTTATATGATTCAACCGCAAAACTATCCTGATCTTCTCTAGAATAATTCCGATCTTTTGCTAACATTTCTGCAAAATTACCCATATGTTTATCAGTATATGCATCCCAGAGACCATCATATATCATAGTATCAATAACACTTGTGTGCCCAAGCCTTTTACCTGACCTTAGTTCTTGTATAAGATAAGGCGCATTAGACATACTTTCCATACCTCCAGCTAAAATAATTTCAGAATCCCCACAACGTATCATCTGATCAGCAAGCATTACTGCCTTCAAACCAGATCCACACATTTTATTAATAGTCAATGCTTCAATATGATTAGGGCATCCACTTTTTATTGTTGCCTGCCTAGCAGGTGCCTGCCCTTGACCAGCGGAAAGAACATTACCTAAAATTACTTCGTCTATTATACCCGATTCTATTTCTACATCATCTAATATGTTTTTTATAACATGAGAGGCTAGATCAGATGCTGAGAAAGAAGATAAATGACCCAAAAAAGATCCGATAGGTGTTCTTTTAGCTGAGATTATTACTGATTTATTTTTCATTTAATATATTAAAAATATATATAAAGGATATATGCCAAATTTAGTAATATTTATAATCAGTATTCATAATTTGGTTTTTGATTTTGGTAGTGGTACCAATAACCTAAATTTTATCATAAGCATCAATTATTTTCATAACTAATGAATGGCGAACTATGTCGCTCTGATTTAGCCTTACAAAACCAATTCCATTGACATCTTTTAATACTTCTACGGCATGTAACAACCCTGAAGCAGATGGATTTTTTAGGTCTATCTGGGTAATGTCACCCGTTACTATAGCCCTTGACCCAACCCCTAATCTTGTAAGAAACATTTTCATTTGCATTGCTGTTGTATTTTGCGCCTCATCCAAGATCATAAATGCTCTATCTAAAGTTCTACCTCTCATATACGCTAACGGTGCTATTTCTATGGTCTGACATTCTAGTAATTTTTTTAATTTATCTCGATCATATAAGATATAAAGTGAATCATAAAGTGGAGCAAAATATGGATCCACTTTATCTTTAAGATCTCCAGGTAAAAAACCTAAATGCTCCCCAGCTTCTACTGCAGGCCTGCATAAAATAATTTTATCTACTTTTTTTTGTTCAAGAGCAGATACTGCAAGGGTAACTGCGAGAAAAGTTTTTCCGGTACCTGCTGGTCCAATACTAAAGACTACATCATTATTTTTGACTAGATCCACATAAGACTTTTGACCTTCTGTTTTTAATCTAATTGCTCCATTTTTTCCATAATGAATTACATGCTCTATTTCTTCTTTTTTTAAAAAATCTATCTCTTGTTTATATTTAATAACACTAATAATATTTTCTACATCAAATAAGTTTAATGTTCCTTTTCCATTCAATGTTTCCATCATCTCACGGAAAATCTTAAATACCTTATTAACGTCTGTTGTTTCACCATCAATTTTAATTATATCTCCCCGTACTATAATTCTAGCAGGGATTTTAGATTCAATTAATGTTATATACTCATCGCCAACACCTAATAATTCTGCAATATCTAAAGTTTTTAATTCAATGATCTTTTCCAATATTCTAAATCGCCTGTAATTTCGAGATAGGAAATTTAGGTTTGAAAATAATTTTTTACTTTAAACAAATATTCATTTTAATAACCTTTGGGATATTAGCAATCTATAATTCAAATTGTGCGAGGACAATGTCATCGACTGAAGCTACTAACCATAATGTAGATTATATAATTAAAAAAGGACAGGTGCTTTGGGAACAAAGAACAGATTCATCTGCACTCAGTCAAGCAGAGCATTTTCTTACTCTTGCTTATGAGCAACGTCCTGAAAATTTTGAACTTGCCATTCTTTTAGGAAAAATAAATTATACTCGTGCTTATTTCATTGAACAATATCCTATTAATCAAGACTCTTTATACTTAATCGGGAGTATGATCTGTAGGGACGCTGTTATAAAACATCCTGATTTTAGACCATTATACGATAAATCAGAAGGTGATAGTACATTAAAATTAATGTCAGCAATCTCCAATGCTCCTCTGACAGTAATTCCTGGCTTATATTGGTGGGCAGTTAATTATTCTAGATATTTAAGTCGTAAACCTGTGCTTGAACGTCTTAATCATCGAGAACTTTTAGAAATAATTATGAATAGGATCCTTACAATTGAACCTGGATTTTATTTTAGTGGACCATACAGATTTTTTGGTTCATTATATGCTCGTATACCTGGGATTGAATTATCACAATCGAAAACATACTTTGACCAAGCCTTAGCAGCTAATCCTGAATACCTAGGTAATGCCGTATTAATGGCAGAATTCTATCATCAAAAAGCTGGAAATAGAGAGCAATTTCATAGCTTACTCCAAATGGTAGTCAATACCAACTTAACAGATTCTCCAGAATTAATAACCGAAAATTACTTCTATCAAAATAAAGCAATTACTTTACTAGAAAATGAATCATCACTTTTTGAATAGTAGTCTCCAAAAATTAATTGAATTAAAAAATAACTAAATGCTACAAACTATAATAAAACTAATTATTTCATCTTCCATTATAGTATTAGTTTCAGAGATAGCTAAAAAAAATACATTCCTAAGTGGGCTTATTGTATCTATCCCCCTTGTTTCTGTTCTATCAATGATTTGGCTTTATATTGAGACCAATGATATTAATAAGGTCAAAGCCCTATCTAATGGCATCCTTTGGATGGTGATCCCATCCATGGCACTATTTATATCTCTCCCAATATTACTTAATTACGGTATTAATTTTTATTTGAGCCTTATGATATCAATCATAATAACAATTAGTTGCTATGGTTTAACTATATTGACCTTAACCCACTATGGAATCAAATTATAGATTTAAATCATAACTTATGAAATTAATATTTTATGAATGAGTTAATAACATTCATACCTTTCTCACGGTTGTTAATCATTTTTATTCCTGTTGCACTTGTTATCATTATTCTTCATTCTTGGTATCTTGATTGGAAAAATTCTTTATACGCAGCCGTTCGTATGTTGACCCAATTGATCATGATTGGTTATTTTTTGTCTTACATCTTTTCATCAAATGATTCATTGATTATTCTATCCATATTGATCTCAATGGTCTTTATCGCAAGTTGGATTGCATTGGGAACAGTATCCAAAGAAAGATACGGATTACTCAAGTTTGCATTTATTTCAATTATGATCGGTGGAGGAATAACGCTATTATTGGTAACACAATTTGTACTGCAATTAGATCCTTGGTTCATGCCAAGATACATGATTCCTTTGGCAGGAATGATATGCGCAAGCTCAATGAATGGTATCAGCCTTGCCGCTGAAAGAATAAGAGCAGAATTAGAAAGAAATACCTGTTATAATGATGCACGGGGTATCGCTCTTAAAGCAGCATTAATCCCTATCACAAATTCACTATTCGCCGTCGGTCTAGTATCAATTCCTGGAATGATGACAGGACAAATCATATCAGGTACCTCGCCACTTGTAGCTGTACGTTATCAAATAATGGTCATGTGCATGATATTCAGCGCAGTTGGACTATCTTCATATCTATTCTTAATTATAGCAAAACCAAAAGAGTATTGAAAAAATAGATCAGTCCGTAGACTTTTTGATAGTGATTCTCAATTCTTCTAACTGTGAATTACTTACAGTGCTTGGACTTTCATCCATCAAAGATGCTGCAGAGGTAGTCTTTGGGAAAGCAATAACGTCTCGAATATTTTCAGTGCCTGCAAGTAACATCACAAGCCTATCAAATCCAAATGCGATCCCACCATGTGGTGGAGCACCGTAAGTAAGTGCCTCCACTAAAAACCCAAATTTTTCGATAGCCTCTTCTCCACTTAATCCAAGTAATGAAAATACTTTTTCCTGAACTTTGGGAGAATGTATCCTTATGGACCCACCAGCAATCTCATAACCATTCATTGTTAAATCATAACCCCGACTTAGCGCACTTGAAGGATCAGTATCTAGTAAATCGATATCATCCGTTCTAGGAGCAGTAAAAGGATGATGCATTGCAATAAAATGGTTTTTCTCATCATCAAATTCAAACATTGGAAACTCAGTAATCCAAACTGGGGAGAATTTGGTTTTATTAATAAGACCTTCCTTTACTGCTATTTCTTTGCGGAGATGCCCCAGTGCATTTAGAACTATTTTTGTCTCATCTCCTATCATGAATAAAATATCACCACCTTGCATCTTTAATTCTATCTCCATCTTTTTTTGGAGTTCTATAGAAAAGAATTTGGAGATTCCTCCTTCAAATCCAACATCTTGGAATTTCATCCATGCTAATCCCTTGGCCTTGTATTTTTTTACAAATTCTGTTAATTCATCAATAATCTTTCTTGAATATCTTGCTCCTCCTTTTACAACAATGCCCTTTACACAATTTACTGAACTAAACGCGTTAAAATCAGAAGCATCAGTGAAGGCTTTAACATTAATGAGTTTCAGACCATATCTCAGATCAGGCTTATCTGATCCATATTTATCCATCGCCTCTTTATAGGTCATTCTTTGGAAAGGGTCAGGTAGATCAATTTGGGAAACAACCTGAAAAACATGTCTTGTAAGACTTTCCATGTAACCAAAAATATCTTCTTCGTCTACAAAGGACATTTCAATATCTATTTGTGTAAACTCTGGTTGCCTATCTGCCCTAAGATCCTCATCTCTGAAACATTTAACAATCTGAAAATAACGATCATATCCTGATATCATCAGAATTTGTTTGTAGATCTGAGGTGATTGGGGTAGGGCATAAAATTTTCCTTCATGTATTCTACTAGGTACAAGATAATCCCTTGCACCTTCTGGAGTTGATTTCATTAGCGTCGGTGTCTCTACTTCTACAAAATTATTTTCAGACAAATAAGACCTCGTTGCCTGATATGTGCTGTGTCGTGTCAATAAATTTTGTTGAAGGTCTTCCATTCTAAGTTCAAGATAACGATATTTTAATCTCAAATCTTCTTCAGCATTGTCACGATTGTTGAGCATAAATGGTAAAGGAGCTGCTTCATTAAGCATGAAATACTCAAATACCATTATTTCTATTTTACCGGTCTCTATATTTGGATTTATTGCCGATTCTGTTCTTGATTGGACCATCCCCTTAATCGAGAGAACATCTTCCATCGATATTTTCTTTACCTTTTCCAAATCACCTTCATATTCATCAGCATCAAATACGATCTGTGTTTTACCATATCTATCACGTAAGTCAACAAAAATAACCTGCCCATGCAATCGCACCTTATTAACCCAACCATTCAATATTACAATATCATTTAGGTTGGAGGATCGAATCTCACCACAATTATGTGTTCGTTTAAACATATATAATCAAAATTTTGTATAAAAAAACCGCCCATAAATTACAAGCGGTTTGATTAAATTTAGTTGGATAAATAATTATCTTTTTGATATCCTCAAACGATTCAATGCACGAGCAAGAGAAGCATCTATCCTGGCCTCATTTAATTCTAAATCTTGTTTGAGCTTCCTTTTGTTTGCCCTTTCAAGGGATTGGTTAGCCCGCTCTAAATCAATTTCATTTGATTTTTCCAATGACTCAACAAGGAGTTTAACTGAATCATCAACAATCTCAGCAAATCCTCCACCTGTGGCAAAATACTCATCTTTACCATTTTGAGTTACTTTAATCTCACCCACAGATAATGCAAAGACACCTTCTCTATGATTGCTCATGACTCCAAAAGAACCATCTAATCCAGGACAACGTAAATAAACTACATCATCAAGTTTGATCTCCCGAATTGGTGTCACTATCTCAACATCATATGAATTCATCAGGCTGCTGACTTCTTATGCTTTTCAATGGCCTCATCGATAGTCCCAACATATGCAAATGCATTTTCAGGAAGTTCATCTACCTCGCCTTTGAGTATTGCATCAAACCCTGAAACTGTATCTTCAAGGCTAACATATCTACCTGGTGTACCAGTAAACTGCTCTGCAACAAAGAATGGCTGAGACATGAATTTTTGAATCTTACGAGCCCTTGCAACAGTTAATTTATCCTCATCTGACAATTCATCCATTCCAAGAATCGCAATGATGTCTTGCAAATCTTTGTATTGCTGTAGAACTGATTGTACATCTCGCGCGACATTATAATGTCTCTCTCCAATGACTCTTGGATCTAAGATTCTTGAAGTTGAGGCCAATGGGTCTACAGCTGGATAGATTCCAAGTTCTGCAATCTTACGTTCTAGTACACTTGTTGCATCTAAATGAGCGAACGCAGTAGCAGGCGCGGGATCTGTTAGGTCATCAGCTGGTACGTAGACAGCTTGAACAGATGTGATCGAACCTTTTTTTGTTGATGTGATGCGTTCCTGAAGGTCACCCATTTCAGTTGACAACGTAGGCTGATAGCCAACTGCTGAAGGCATGCGGCCTAAAAGAGCAGAGACCTCTGATCCTGCCTGTGTAAATCGAAAGATGTTATCAATAAACAATAGAACATCCCTCCCCTCATCATCACGAAAGAATTCTGCCATTGCTAGACCACTCAATGCAACACGCAGACGAGCACCGGGAGGTTCATTCATTTGGCCAAAGACCATGGTCGTCTTATCAATAACTCCTGATTCTGTCATTTCTGCATAGAGATCATTACCCTCTCTTGTTCTTTCTCCAACACCAGCAAATACTGAATAACCACCATGTTCAGTTGCAATATTTCTAATCAATTCTTGAATCAAAACTGTCTTACCTACTCCAGCCCCACCAAAAAGACCCGTCTTTCCACCCCGAGTATATGGTTCCATCAAATCAACAACCTTGATTCCCGTCACTAGGGCTTCAGTTGAAGTTGCTAAATCCTCATGTTTTGGTGCCGGACGATGAATTGGATTTCTTTTCTCAGTTTCACAATCACCTTTCTGGTCAATTGTATTACCGAGAACATCGAAGAGACGACCTAAGGTCTTTTCCCCAACTGGCACAGAGATTGGCTCTCCTGAATCCTTAACCTCATGACCTCGTACCAATCCATCAGTACTATCCATAGCAACCGTTCGCACAACAGAATCTCCAAGATGTTGTGCCACCTCGAGAACAAGAGTTCCGTCTTGGCCTCTGTCAACTGTTAGAGCATTATAAATATCTGGTAAATGCCCGTCTTCGAAAACGACATCGACGACAGCG
>CAZEER010000046.1:0-13642 GCA_964511215.1 uncultured bacterium
TTTTTCTCTAATTTGATTTATAAAAATCACTGTTGTATTTGATCGACTAACAGTACCGGTTAATTTTCGTAAAGCTTGTGACATAAGTCTGGCCTGTAGTCCAACATGTGTGTCTCCCATATCTCCCTCTAGTTCAGCACGTGGAACCAAAGCTGCAACTGAATCTATCACTATAACATCAAGCGCACCACTACGGACCAAAGTTTCACAAATCTCTAATGCTTGCTCTCCTGTATCGGGTTGTGAAATAAGTAATTCTTCTGTATTTACACCTAAGTTTTTCGAATATTCAGGATCTACCGCATGTTCTGCATCAATAAATGCACTAAAACCCCCATTTTTTTGAGCTTCAGCAACAATATGAAGCGCAAGAGTAGTTTTCCCTGAAGATTCTGGTCCATAAATCTCTATAACTCGTCCTCTTGGAACACCACCTACACCTAGAGCTACATCTAGAGAAAGACAACCTGTTGAAACGGAATTTTCAATTGTGGGAGTAAATTCTGCACCTAATTTCATAATAGAACCTTTTCCAAATTGACGGTCAATTTGTGTAATTGCAAGTTCTAGTGCTTTAGTTTTTTTTGTATCAGTTGACATTTTGTCTCCTTATAATAATTCCCCTAGAGGAAATGATTTTAATAAACTATAAACTGCTCCAGTTGCTAATAATTCACTACTAAAAAATTGCACACGATCAATTGGAAAATCAATTGCATCATAAGATGATTGTAAAAATAATTTTACATCTGGTGTAGTTTTCTGAGGATATTTAACTCTGGCTAAAGTAATATGGGGGGAAATCTTTTCCTTATCTTTAGGAAAACCTAATTCTTCTAAAGCTAGATCAATATTTGCAACCAAATCCATTAGAGAATTGGTATTTCCATTTACACCAGCCCATAATATTCGTGGTCTTTCAGGCACGGGGAAACAACCCGTACCTTTTACTACTAAATTAAAAGGAGCATGATTATTTGTGATAGGCTGTATTGCATTTATAATCTTATCTATAAATGATTCTTGTGTATAACCAATAAACTTCAATGTTAAATGCAAATTATTACTTTTAACCCAGTTTATTTTAGCAGAACAATTTTCAAATGTCGAAAAAAGCATATTTTTCTTTTTCTTAAGTTCCATTGGAACCGGTACAGATAAAAATGTTCTAATTAATTTATTTTTCATGTGGGAATTGCTGTTCTTAGATAGTTTAATGCGTGTTGACTTGTTCTAATTTTGTTTTTGCTTCTTTCTGAACCTAACTTAAGTTTTTTAACTTTTGTCTGATCACCAAAAGCCAATCCAATATATACCAAACCAACTGCCTTTTTTTTACTTCCACCACCGGGTCCTGCAATACCTGTTGCAGATAAACCATAATCTGTTAAATATAGACTTTTTATTCTATTTGCCATGCTAGCAGCTGTTTGGCTACTCACGGCACCAAAAGAATGAATAATTTTTTTATCCACACCTAGATTATTAATTTTAGCATCATCACTGTAAACAATTTGTCCACCTTTTAATACTTTTGAACTATTCGGTACTTCCGTAACACGATGAGAGATTAGCCCACCCGTACATGATTCTGCTATCGAAATAGTCTTTTTCTTTTCGATTAACTGTTGGACAATAATTTCCTCAATATTCTTTTCACCCTCACTATATATTTTATCACCTAGAGCGGTAGATACTTTTTCAGATAATTCACCCAAATTCTTTCTGGAGTAACTAGATATTCGCACATCCACTCCATATAAGGATGGATAATATCCAATATTACTATTATGGTTTGATGTGAGTATCCTTTTCACTTTTTCCATTATAATAGTTTCGGGGAACCCGGTGGTTCGAAAGGTTTTAATTAACAGGAATTTGTTTATGGATTTCTTTATAAAAGGGACGACTGTATTTTTCATCATACTTTCCATTTCCATTGGGACACCAGGTAATAATATTAGCTTAGTATTTTGAATACTAAACATATATCCTCTTGCTGATCCTATTGGATTAGGTATGATACTTCCAGTGGTAGGTACAATGGCCTGATTCTTATTTGACTCAGAAATTGTTATTCCATTTTCCAAATACCTCTCCGAAAGGGTCTCCCAATAAACTCGATCAAATTTAGTATCTGTGCCTACATATTTAAATATAACTTGTCTTGTAATATCATCATCAGTAGGGCCTAATCCCCCTGTAATTATTATAAATTTAGGTTTACTCTTTAACAATGTGTCTAACCCATAAATAATGTCCTTTTCTTCATCTTTAACAGTTATTTGCATGGATATGGAGCAACCCAAATTTGTTAGGGTTTTACCTACCCAGAGAGAGTTTGAATTAAGTGTAAAACCATTTAAGAGTTCATTACCTATAGAAAGTATGGAAACATTCATAAATAAAAGTATGTTAAACTTTGAATCAGCAGGCAAGTGATAATTCCAGCAACTACATCATCCATCATAACACCAATAGAGTCCTTCATATCATCCATTAGCTGTACTGGCCCAGGCTTTAAAATATCAAACAACCTAAAAAATAAAAAAGTAAGTAAACCCCATTCTAATTCATGCGGGACCAAATATAGAGCAATCCACATGCCTACCCACTCATCAATAACAATTTCTTGTGGATCATCTTCTTCTAATACCGTAATTAATATTTGAGTAACTGCAACCCCAACAAAAAAAAGGCCTCCAGTAATTAACAAAAATAATGGATCACTTATATGAGGTTTAATAAAATACCATGAAATCAATGCAGCTAGACTACCCCATGTCCCAGGTGCTTTTGGTATTTTACCAACATAGAATACTGTTCCAATTATTTCAGCAACTTTAAACATTATTTTCACTTATACCTAAAAATTGGAAAATCACTTTACGATTTGAATAAACATATGTGAGACCTGTGAAAACGGTGAAAAGTGTTGCAAAGAATGTGAGGTTATATATAATGTCATATTTAGCAATGATTTCAAGAATAGGAATAGTCCAGGCTATTGAAAGACCTTTTAATCCTAATACTGATAAAGTAAACATTATAATTATCATCTGCGCTGATGTTTTTAATTTTGCGATCATTGAGGTCACTAATGAAAACCCCTTATGCTCCATCGCCATTCTAAGACCAGTAACAAATAGATCTCTAAAAATAATCAATCCAACCATCCAAAATTCTATTATACCTAATAAAGCAAAGGAAATAAACGCAGATAAGACTAAAATTTTATCAGCAAGAGGATCAAGAAATTTACCTTCCACTGTAATTTGGTTGTATTTCCTAGCATAATAGCCATCATAAGCATCTGTTACACTAGCAATAATAAATATACCCAAAGCCATTATATGACCAAGCTTATGAGATGAAAACAAACAGATTATAAATACAGGTGTTAAAAGTATTCTGAAAAATGTTAATAAATTGGGAATATTTAAATGGATGTTCTACCCTCCATAGCTCTTATGAGAGTTGCATCATCAAGGTATTCTAAGTCTCCTCCAATTGGAATACCTCTAGCCAATCTGGACACACTAACATCCTTTTCATTTAAAATTTTAGATAGGTACAATGCCGTTGTCTCACCTTCAACGCTTGAATTGGTTGCAAGAATAATTTCCATACCAGCTTTCAATCTATCTAATAAGCTTTTTACATTAATCTCTTCAGGCCCTATCCCATCTAAAGGAGATAAGACCCCCCCCAAAACATGATATTTACCATTAAATGCATTAGTTTTTTCGAATATAAATATATCATACTCATTTTCGACAACACAGATTAAGCTGTCATTCCGTTTTATATCACTACAAATTATGCAAGGATCAATCTCCGTAATGCCATGACATCTGGTACAGTGCTTGATTCTTTCTTTAAGGGTTTTTAAAGAATTAGATAAATTGAGAGCTAGATCATACTTTGAGTTCAGAATAAAAAAGGCCAGTCTCTGGGCAGTTTTATAACCAATGCCAGGGAGTCTTGAAAATTCCTTAATTAAAACATCTAAGCTCTTGGGAATACTATGCATTTACATCCCTGGTATTTTTAATCCGCTCATCATTCCACCAGTAACATTATTCATTTTTTCTTGAGAATCGGATTGAGCCTTTGAAAGGGCTTTATTTAAAGCCGATATAATAAGATCCTCAAGCATTTCTATATCTTCTTTAACAGCTTCCTTGTCAATGTTCAACTCTAGGATCTCTTGTTTTCCATTTACTTTAACAGTTACCATGCCACCACCAGATTCTGCCTCGATAATCATATGGGAAAGCTGACTCTGAACCTCTTCTATTTTTTGTTGAACATCCTGAGCCTGCTTTAATAATTTTGACATATTTCCTTTAAACATTATTACTCCTATCGTATAATTTCCCCATCAAATAAATCAACTACTTTATTAAATACTTCATCATCGTTTTTCTTATTTATCTGATTTGAATTATTTTGTTTGTTATTTTTCTTTTTTTTGTTTTTTAAAAAATGTATTTCAACAGATTGTTTGAAAATCAAATTAAATTCTTCATTTACCATTTTAATGCCATCTTGTATCATTTTCTCATTATAATCCTGAACTGTATTTGAATTAAATAAGATTGTATTTTCTTTAAAATTTTCTGGATTAAAATCCTCTAGGATAGCCCCAATGGATGGTCTTTCAGATTGTATTTTCTTTAAAATTATTGGCCAGTTCTCCTGGATGGAATCAATACTAGGGATAATGTCATTTGAAATAACCTTATCTGTTATTTTATTTTCAACACTTTTATTCTCTTGAAGTGATTTATTTTCATTTTCTCCTAGAGTTACATTTGGTGAATTACTTGCTATACTCGACTGTGATTGCTCTAATTTTCTAGATTTATCATTGTTTATAGGGAACAGATCTCTTTCATCCAAACCTAGTGATAATTTTGAAAGCAATTCATCAATTTTAACAGATTTATCTAGTTCAACTAATTTTAAGGACATCATCTCTAATAGGATAAATGGATTTTCTGAATTGCGAATGTTAGTAGCAGTATCCATCAGAAACTGATTAATATAGATTAAATCCCTGTTATTCCACCTGCCACTGTTTTGAGTGTAATTTTGTTTTGTCTCATTATTAAAGTCATTTAATAAACGTTCAGCATCAATACCAGCGTAGATAATATTTCGAATGTGCTCATGTATACCAGTTAATATTTCAGTAGCTGGTATTCCTGTTTGTATAAATTGATTTAGGGAATTAACCATTAGATCATAATCTTGATCTCTAATAGCATCTGTATATTTGAAATATAAATCAAGATCAATTATACCTAGAGCTTCTTTTACATTATTCGATGAAAATTCATCCCCGCAAAAAGCTATAGCTTGGTCTAGCATAGATAAGCCATCTCTCATGCTTCCACATGCCTTTTTTGCAATAATATTTATAGAATCGGGTTCAAATGAAATTTTTTCAGATTCCATAATGAATTGTAACCTATTCGAAATAACAGTTGTAGATATATTATTAAAATCAAACCTTTGGCAGCGAGAAATGATTGTCGCTGGCACTTTATGAACGTCCGTAGTAGCAAAAATAAATTTACCGTGCTGTGGTGGCTCTTCTAATGTACGAAGAAGTGCATTAAAAGCTTGATTTGTAAGCATATGTACTTCATCTATGATTATTATTTTATAGGATGAATCCATGGGAGAAAACTTTATCTGTTCTCGCAGTGTTCTAATTTCATCAATCCCACGATTTGAAGCTCCATCTATTTCCAATACGTCAATAGAACGACCTTCAGCAATCTCTATTGATTTAGGTGACTTGCAATCAAACTCTACTGTTGGGGCACTCTCAACATTAAATGCCATTGCAAGGATTCTTGCTGTTGTAGTTTTACCAACACCTCTTGGTCCTGTAAAAAGGTATGCCTGGGCAATGCGATCTTTTTTTATGGCATTACTTAGAGTCTTGACTACATGATCTTGTCCAACAACATCTGCGAATGATTGTGGTCGCCATTTGAGTGATAAAACTTTGTATGTCATAATTATTTTGGCCGCGCACTAACGTTTGGCTGCCCCATCACTAGGTTGAAAAGATCTAGCCAGCTCAATTTAGAAAACATCAAACACATGAATAGGATAACTTACCGCTGCTCCCTTCCGGGCCTGACGGGATTCATTTTCTAATCATTGTAAGAGCTCTAAACCTCAACACCGCTTGAATCTTACAAAAAAGCTGCAACAGCCTGGCGTTAGCATCAATCCTGCTGTAGCGGATTGCAGGTTACAGGACACCGCTAATTTCCCATTTAGCACGGCCATATTTAAAATATTTTAATAATATCTATACATTAATCTACAGCTTTTGTGTACTACTAAGCACATACAATAAGCTAATTGAATGAATTATTTTATAAGGGAACATTAATAAATAACAACAATCTTTATTTCTGAGATTTCAAACCAATCCCAAAAGTTTGACTGGTCTAGTTTTAACACACCGTCCTTAAAATTAAACCGTAAACGCTTCCTGTACAACGACTCTGTAAACCATTCAGAATTATCTCTTTTATAATATATAGCAACATACGGAGGACTATCTTCTTTTAGATCAGGAATTAGCAAGGTACATATCGCTTCATTGAATTCACCCTCGACGGTAATGAAATCAACTTTTGTAAAATTGTATACTAATTTCTTTAATGGAGAATATTCAGATTTATTTTTTAAAAATTCCTGACTAAATAAGTTTACAAAAGGAACAATAATAATAAATAATAAAAATAAGGGATGGCTTTTCACCCTCAAATTTGTACTTACTTTTTCTTTCGACCAAAGAATCCTTTTTTCTTAGGTGGCTCTTCTTCAGATTCTTCTTTTGGTTTTGATCCTTCGTCACCTAATCTTCCTGCCTCTTCGAGTTTTCTTTCCCACTCACTCATCTCTTCATTATTTTTATCAACCCCAGCAGTATTTGGCTCATTATCAACGGTATCTCTATTTTCTAGGCTTGCTTCAGGGTTATTCCAAATTTCTTTCAACTTCTCATGACGTTTTTCAGCATTATCCTTTAACTTTTCCATCATTTCACTAACTTCTTCATGGAAATCAGCAACAGTCTGTTCTAACCGCTTAATTAACTCTTCCTGTAGAGGACCGCCAAATCCGTCTCCTACTTCTTCCATAAGATTCCCAAACTGATCCATTAGATATTGTTTTTGAGGATCGATTACTGTTTGGTCTACATTTTCTTCTAAAACCGGTTCGGTGTTTTCTTTTTCACTAGAAGCGTTTCTAGGCATATATACTCCAATCGTTATTTAAAATTTTTTCTTTCAAACTCTGCTTCCGATAAAATTATCGTATCCGATGAGGTCAATAATGTACTGATAGCATCAAACACTTCGCTACTAAAAAGAAGTCCTGAGACAATTCCAATTAACTGCCTATATACTACTATATCTTTCCTAGGAATATTGTATTCATTTAATCCCACAGGACGTTGAATATTATACTCATTGGCAATCACTAATCCAAGAACACTTGTTAGTGCATACATATATATTCTATATTTCTCATATTTACCAAAAGTGGTTCTATACGAAATTTGATCTAAATCATATAGACTTATTTTTTCAATAATATTAGCAGTTTGAATAAATAAAGATTTATCTTCAACCTTAAATAGAGTTCCCTTCAGTTTTTTATTACCGGAGTGCTTTAGTTCCACATACTGTGGCTTTGGTATGTCATTAACTATCTTCTCAGCCCTTAGAAAATCCATTCCAGCATACATGGCAAACTTTGCCTCTTCTGTAAAAGGTGGTTGCTGATTAACATGTAACTGCAATTGATTCAATTCATTTTGATTGATATATCTTCGAACTTTAGTTTTTTTATTCTTTATTATCTTTACAATTAATAATCGATATTGGTCATTGTTAATTTTATTAATCTGAGCATTTAGAAATCCTTTTTCATTGGGGAATATCCTATAATATCGATTTTCATGAATATCAATTTCGGTTCCAACATTTTTACTTAAAATTATAATTTCTGTTTTCCCAATTAATTGGCTATGTATTATAAAAATGAATAAAAAGAAAAATACTTTCATTAAAAATTAAAGGTGGTTTCTATAGTGGTTTGTTTTATTGCCTCTAAACTACCCGTACCATCTTCACGATAAAATTGACGGAAATTCCAAACTAGGCTCACGCCTTTACTCAATTCATAGCCTATGCTATATCCCATTATAGTATTTTCAGAAGGGTTGTTAAAGTCAAATGGATTATCGTCATTATTCCGCTGATAATAGGCCATAGCGGAACTAACCTTAGGAATATTTTCAGTGTTTAAATTGATGTATGATGAAAAACTTTTTAATTCAGAAGTGTCAGCTTTCATGTTAGCATATGATGCTGAAAAATTGATTAAATTAAAAAGATCAATTCCAGCAGAACCATAAAGTCCTTTTGAATTAAAATCATCATTGTAAACACTAAAAAGAGCCATGTCTTTTGTTTGAACTATGGTTTGTCCATTTATAGTGCTTGTTGTTACTCTATTTAAATCGTAGGCCTGATCAAAAAATTGAGGAATATATGAACCACTTATAATCCTATATTCTATTGATAAATTTAATATTCCAAATATTGTAGAGGCCAACCCTGGAACCGTAATACCTGATCCTGATTTTTCAGATCTATCAAAATCAGAATCATTACTCGCGGCTGGGAAAGATAAATTATTGTATTCACCATAAAATTTTAGCTTAAATAATTTTGAATCATAAATTGGATAGCCAACATCAAGTGCATATCCATTGGTTCTGGCTATGTTATTTTTTAAACTAAAAGGTGTAGCCTTAAGAATAACATCTTCAGAATTTTCATCTTTATCAAGTAGATTGTCACCATCTGAGTCTATGTCATATTCTGTCGTATCTATTCCATCATGAGGATCGGGGATACCATCGCCATCAGTATCATTCCATATATTTGAATTTTCTGGAAAATCATCAAAAATATCTGGGTAACTGTCCTCATCCTTATCTTTTAATCCCGAAAACATATTTCCATCAGATACATAATTCACTCCTATTGATAGAGGGAAATTTTCTGAAACTGTATAAGCAATTCTTAATCCAGTCACAGTTCCTCCTCGTGAATAATCTTTAATGTTTGACAAGAAAACTTCACCACCAACAGGACCTATATTGAATCCTGTATTAATTCCAACACGTCGAACTGTTGGAAATTCCATCATATTAGAGTAATTATTCATAAGGCCCCCATAGCCTAGTGTCATACCTTCGATAGAACCATATTTCACCCATCCTGGATCATTTTTTTCACCATATTTCACATAAAGAATTTTATCTAAAATTAAGCCTGGATCATTTTCAATATCCCATTCATCATTGCGTATATTTCCTTCATTATCTAAGTAAAGCATCAAGTCTAAGCCTATTCCTATTTTCCCTATATTTATTTCAGGCCTTAGAGCTATCTGATTATATAAAACTCCATCCAGAGTAACAGACCCAATTCCCAGTCCCATTGAAAAAGGTTTTGGCGGTGGCCCTGATTCAGGTTTCTTTAAATCATTATCTTCCTTTTCAATAGGTTTTTCAATTTTTTCTTCTTTTACTGATTGAGAATCATTTTCAGGTTTCATGGGTTTTTCAGGTTCAACTTGGTTTACTTTTTTGGTATCAATCTTTTTCTCATTTTTAATTTCTTTTGTTTCTTTCTTTTCAGGCTCAATAATCTTTTCTATTTCAGGCTCAATATTTTCATTAACCTCTGGGTCATCAGGATAATCTTTAGGGGATGCAACTGCCTGTACTAAATCTCCTGTAGCATTGCTAAAGGCTTTTTGGCCTGGCCCAACATTTATAGTTTGCCCACTAACCATATTTAAGACCTCAAACAGACCTTCTTTGCAAATAAATTGTTCAATTCCCTTTTGACTTACAATTGCTGCAAATTCTGTGCCTTTTACACTTGCAACAGAAACCGGTGTTTGAATTCGAAAAGCTTTTCCTTTATCTGTTTTATTTACTTTATTTAATAGAGTACCATATTGTAGATCTATTGTCCTTGTATTCTTTGAATCCATAAAGCTAAACTTTGAATTGTTCTTAATTTTCACAACTGATCTGTCATCAATATAAATAGCCGCTGCAAAACCTATATCACCCACTTTAATTTCATCACCGTTAACGATAGCAGACCCTGCTCTTGCAGTTTCGGAAAAAGTATTCATCCCTAGACGTTTTATATAAACCTGCCCTTCAACTTTTACAAGTCGCGCTATGACGTTAGCATTTAATATAGGAGCTATACTAAAAGCAGTAATAAGGATTAATAATTTTCGAACCATTATTCTTCACATTCTCTCGATTTATAGAAAATTACCTTTTTATTGCCTTATATACTAACGCTTCTATGGATTCAAATGTCATTTTCAATTGGTCACTTAAACCAACTTCGCATGTCCTACTGGTTGATACACCATTACTACTCAGGTTATCTAATCCAGAAAGATTCACAGCATTTTTTGTAAGCTCTGGAAATCTAAAACCTCTGTCACCGCCAGTTCCGCAACAAAAATCATTAACAGGTGTCTCAATATTTGAACAAAACAAACCCAATAGATCTTTTAAATCTCTACTATTATTCATTTTTTGTGCTGAACATACTTTATGAGCATATACCGGTTTTTCTATATTTTTAAATTCTAGATTATCTTTAATGAGGTTTAAATATGATACTGAGTCCAATACTTCAATTTCTTTCAAACGACTATCTTCCTTTAAATACTGTGTGCATGGTGACATGTCAACCACAACTGGAATTTTATTGCCTTTGGCTTCATTCAAAATTATTTTTATTAAATCATCACGCAGTTTTTCACCAGTTTTGATATATCCTCTAGAGCTATACGCCATCCCACAACAATGTTTATTTAATAAAGTAGGGTTGCTTGTTTTGATATCAGCTAGTTTAGAAATATTCGCTAAAATTTCTGTAGAACTTTTACCATTTGAATCACCAGCCAATACTCTATTAACACATGAAGAGACATGAATGTATTCTGGATTTTCATTGATATTTGTGGGTATTGACTTAGATAATTGAAATCCTTGAGTTGGCCATATTGGTAAAAAACCGCTTGTAATTTTATTCAAATAAATCGTTGAATTTCTGAAGGATGTTTTCCCTAGAATCTTTTCCAATAACAAGGCGGCTCTAATTCCAGTTCTAACTAAAAATAATACTACATCAAAGTAATTGCTTGATAGGTCAATCAACCAGGGATCATTGTCACCTTGAGACCGTAAAGATTTCACCATTGAACCGGTGTCAATGTTTACAGGACATTCTATAGAACATAGTCCATCAGTAGCGCAAGTGTCGCTAACATAGTGATTCATTTGTTTAATATCATTTTTAGAAAACTCCATATATTTTGATTCACGCATAACGGCTATTCTCTGTCTTGGCGTAAGAGTGTAACCTCTGCTGGGGCATACTTTTTCACAAAAACCACATTCAACACATGAGTCCACTAGATTGCTAACTTTCGGCATAGGTTTCAAGTTTTTCATGTGAAGTCTTTTATCTTTTGATAGAAGAACATCTGGATTCATAATATTCAACGGATCAACCAGTGATTTTATTTTCCACATCAATTCATATATCTCTCCGCCCCATTCTTTTTCAACAAATGATGCCATATTTCGTCCCGTTCCATGCTCGGCCTTTAATGAACCATCAAATCTATTTAAAGTCATCGTAGATAATTCTTTCATCATTTTTTCAAAATTATCTATTCCATCTTGCTCATCTAGGTCTATTGATGTTTGAAAATGTATATTACCATCTTTTGCATGCCCATATATAACTCCATCTTGAAAATTACAATTTGAAAAAATATTTTTTAATTCCCTTATAGCAGGAGCTAAACTATCTGAATCAATAGCTATATCTTCTGTAATAACACTCGTACCTGCTTTCCTTAGAGATCCAATTGTTGGATACAATCCTTTTCGAATGTTCCATATTATTTCCCTATTTTTTGAATCGTTTACCAATTGGAATGATAATATGGAATCATTTTTATTTGTGAGCCCTTGAGATTCTTTTATCGCTCTAGCGATTTCATCTTCAGACTCATCCTGAAATTCTATAAGCAAGCCCGTATTATCATCACTAATCGATAAAGGATCATAGGGTGATTTTTCATAGTGTATTGCTGTCCTAAGCGACTGATCATCTAAAAATTCAATAGCCGAAGCCCCCAAACCTTTGAAATCTTTTACAGATTTAGCTGCCATTTCAGGAGAGTTAAATAATATCAGGCCAGTAGCTTTATGAGAATAATTTGGTACTGTATCTAAAGTTACATCAGAAATAAATGCCAATGTCCCTTCAGAGCCAACAAGCAGGTGTGCGAAAATATCAAGAGGCTCTTTATAATCAATAAATGAATTCATTGAATAGCCTATTGTATTTTTTATTCTATATTTATTACGGATTTTATTGACGAGTGATTTTTTTTCAATTATCTTATTGCGAATTTTAATCAAACCCTCTGCAATAGTTGGGTCCGTATTGATAAATTTATTATTTTCTTCTTTCTTAGAAGTAGAGTATTGATTCCCATTAGGCAAAATGAATGAAAGATCTTTTAAAGTATGATAAGTATTAAACTCAGTGCCACATAACATTCCTGAAGAATTATTTGAGACTATCCCACCAATACATGCTGAATTAATGGAAGCCGGATCAGGACCGATGCGTCTTGAATAACTTCCCAAAAGTTTATTTGCAAAAGCACCATTTACACCAGGTTGCATTTTAATTGCATGTCCGTTATTTAATATTTTTGCATTATTCCAATTATGTAATGTTTCTGCAATGATTCCACTAGATACCGTTTGACCAGATAGTGATGTACCACCCGATCGAAAGGTTACTGGAGTCTTAGTGTTTCTAGCATACCTCAATAAATCCTTTACATCATTATCGTGCCTAGGCTTAGCGACAAATTCTGGAACGAGACGATATAAACTTGCATCTCTTGAATAGGCAAGCCTCGTAATTAGATCCTTCTTAATTATCTTTTTATTACCTTTAAAATATTTCTGGTTCATTTAAAAGGCCTACACATGTTTTTTATTTTTTCTGGAACTGGGATTGATTTATTAAGCTTATAGCTGTAGGCTACTAGTGTAAACAATGCTGAACATAGTGGGCGCTCTTCATTTTGATTAAATACTGAAGAAATAAAATCAAAACTCGAATTACCAATTCTTGATATCCTGTGACCAATATCCAATTTTGATGGATGCGTACTTTGTCTTAAATAATGCACCTCCATTGAAGCTAAAATTGTACTTTCATCCATATCTTTTCTAATTCCAGAAAACCCTAATTCCAAATAAACATCAACCCTTGCAGATTCCATGTAGGAAAGATAGGACGCATGATTGATGTGATTAAGTGCATCCATATCTCTCCAACGAGTATTTAAAACTGTCCAGAAATCAAAATCTGATCTACGTAAATTCATTAAGTCCATGTTATAAAATTAATCAAGACTTTTGTCAAAAGTTTAAACTTAAAAATATAATTATTTGTAA
>CAZEER010000046.1:13742-19084 GCA_964511215.1 uncultured bacterium
TTAATCACAAATGAGATGGGATATTTTTCCAAAGAAAACGTTGGTTACCTTTGGAAACCAAAAATACGTGTTACATTAAAAAATTATAAGACAAAAGTTTTTCAACTTAATCCAGATAGGCTTGATTCAAATAATAATGTTGTTGTAAATATTCCTCTAACCCCACTTCCAATGAATGATAGAGTTACAGATCTAGATAGAAGTACCCTTACTAAAAGAGCCGAAACTTTTTTTATAAGAGGAAATGTTTTTTACAATAGAATAAGCTCAAATAACGCCCAAAGAATTATTATTAATTCTGCAGAAGCAATTGAAATAAGACCCAAATATATTTCTATAAAAGTAAATGGCCTAATGTATGATGTAGTGAATTGCTATGTACCTCAGGGGGGGAAATATGAAAATCTTTCATATATATTACGCAGTCTTCTTGGCGATCCCCTTTTTAAGGAAAGCGGATATCCTATACATTTATCAGAATATTTACTAGAACCATCTGTCATATTTGGCTCTGTCTTTAATAAAAATAATAATGCACCTATTGATGGAGCTGAAATAATCCTTACAGAATCAAAAATATCTGATAATAATATTGATAATGATACCTCAAATCTAATTTCCATGTCTGAATATTATTCAAAAGAAAATTCTATTAATCATACTCATGGACACCACAGATACAATACTTTTAAAAGACGCGCCTCTGACCAAAATGGCCAGTATGCTTTTACGATAGATAAACCAGGAATCTATCAATTAACAATTAACCCACCATCTGGCTTTAGTGCAAGGACATCTGGAAACCCATATATAATTGTCCAATACGGACGTGGTGGATGGTACCAGTCGAATTTTTATTTAAACCCTTGAAAAAGTGCCTATTATTATTCTGCACCTTATTTCTTATCCCTACAGTTATAATGGCAAAAACTGAGACTGCAACGCTTGGTGGTGGATGTTTCTGGTGTGTAGAAGCAGTTTTCCAACGAGTCGATGGAATTATAAATGTAATTCCTGGTTATGCCGGTGGCCATATTAATAATCCCTCTTACAAAGACATCTGCACTGGTAAAACAGGTCACGCAGAAGTTGCAAAAATATCATTTGACAATACTATTATTACTTTTAACCAAATATTAAATATTTTTTGGCAAGCGCATGATCCAACTACGTTAAATAGACAAGGTAATGATGTTGGAACACAATATCGGTCTGTAATTTTTTATGTCAATAACAAACAAAAAGAAATAGCACAAAATTCGATAAAATCTGCAGATAATTCTGGATACTGGGATAACCCAATAGTCACTGAACTCACGCCATTAAATAATTATTATGATGCCGAAGATTATCATCATAATTATTACAACAACAATCCAAACCAACCTTATTGTATATTTGTAATTAAACCAAAACTTGATAAACTGGAAAAAAGAGGATTGATCGATTAAGTTTTTATTTTAATAAGACCATCTTTCTGGATTGACTAAAATCACCTATACGCATTTCACATATATATACACCACCTGCCACTTTCTCACCAAACATATTTTTCCCATTCCAAGCGATTGACTTTTTACCAGCAGATTGATTCATATCAACTAGTTTAATTACTCTTCTACCTTTTATATCATAAATATTGATTTTCACATTTGATTTTTTAGGAAGATTATATACAATTTTTGTTAGAGGGTTAAATGGATTGGGATAATTATTATCTAAACTATAATCTTCAGGGATAGACTCATTGATTAATTCTAAATCTGCAAGATCAGTATCATAGAATCCATTGCGATAATTATTAGATCTGTAAGATTTCCAAGAATATCCATCTCCAACTAAACTTTGGAGATCTAATACTTTTAATTTTTCTTTTGTCGAGAAAATAATTTCATAGTCGTTATCCATATCTAAGTCCCCAAGAGAGGGCGTTACAAAAATACTATCTTGTGAAATATAAGGAAAATTGTCATAGTCACTTCCATCGTGATTTATGATAAATATATTACCTCCAATACTCGCAGTGACTAACTCAAAATAATTATCCCCATCAAAATCACACACAATAGGCTCTGTGAAAATATTGTCTTCAAACTGGTAAGGCCATCCTTCAATTTCAGATTCTACTAAAGGGTCATACGCATGTGCCAACTGGTCTGAAGTAATATAAATTAGTTCCAATGTTCCATCATTATTTAAATCTCCAATTGATACACCGCTCTCTAGATTATCGTTAACGTTAAAGTGATCAACTATACCAGCACTATAACTAATTATATAAATGCCATCGGTCTCACTACCGATTATAATTTCTAAACCGATTTCGTTATCAATATTAGCAAGAGTGGGCGCACCGCTTGGTGCAGAGTTTATGTTAAATGGAAAACCATCTAAAATTGCACCAAATTTATCAATAACATAAACCTTACCATCAATCGTCGCGATTACAATTTCACCATTACTATTGGAGTTTATATCTGCTGCTGCCGCTCCAGTTTTAACTATCTCTGTCAGTGTGAGAGGGAATCCATCAAAAATCATCCCATCATGACTGAGAATAAATAAATCTGAAGTCGTATCATTTACAGATATAAAAATAATTTCAATTGTCCCATTGTTATCAATATCATATAAAACAGGGTATTCGATAATTTCTTTACTTTGTGAATAACTCAGAAATTCTGTTCCATCCTTACTTAAAGCATAAATTGTACCGTCACTTGTACCAAAAACTAATTCTTTATCTCCATCCCCATCCAAATCGCCTGCTGCAGTAGTAGTTGTAATTTGGCTATTTGCATTAAATGGGAAACCTACTACATCTAATCCTGATATCCATTTACCAAACAGTAGACTGTCTGATCCAAAATATATTTGATTTAATGAATTACCATATAAATCAGTAAATATAGGTACACCATAAATATTCAAACTGTCAATGGGATAGCCTTCTTGATTAAATCCAAATGGTACATGTATCTCTGTCTGGTATGAATATTCATCAAAAGTGAGATTGCTTGGCAAATTACCAGAAACATTTGCATTTACAGTAAGGTTAAGAGGTAAATAACCAAGAGAAATATTTTCAGATGAACTTATTAGAAATTCACAATTAAAGTCATTCCCAGATCCAACAATGGCATTATGTGAATATTCATTATTAATAATTATTAATAATGAATCATCTGATGATAAAGTAGCAAATATATTATCTACAGGCGCAGCACCACTTTGATTTTCTATAGTAATAATTAATGAAGTTGTATCGCCTGGTAGCTGTAAGCCGTTGGAGGAACCTAGTGCTACATTCGCTATTGTAAAGTTAGGAGCTATATTAGTGTGTATAGCTTGCTCAATATTTAATTCTCCCGCCCCGAGTAAACCGTCTAGGTTCTCCCCACCGCATTCACCATCCATATCATTAAAATAATCAGCACTAAGTATAATTTTAGATTTCAACATTGTGTTATCGGCATACGGAAAGATGGATTTGATAAGTGCAATACCACCCGCCACTATAGGAGACGAAAATGAAGTACCTGTAACGCTCTCATATTCACTTGAGTTATTAGCAGTTGTAAAAATATCTTCACCAGGAGCAGCAATATCTACAGTTTCATGAAAATTTGGCCAACAATTAAAGTTACTGCCTGGACCCGTAGCTGTAACTGAAATAACATTTTCATATGACGCCGGATAGTGAGGCTCGTTCAAACCGGAATTTCCAGCAGCAGCAACAATAGAGCAATTGTACTGGTTATAGGCTATATTAATGACAACTTCATTGGATTCAATATAGCTCGTCCCTCCCCAACTGCAATTTATAATATCCGCGTCCATATGTGCCGCAGCCATAATTCCTTCAAAGCCTGAGGTCAAATATCCACCCTGTCCAGAGTTAATACCAATAAGCTTAACCGACCACCCCACGGATGCAATTCCTTCTTGATTATTTGTCTGCGCTGAAACACACCCGGCAACCATGGTCCCATGCTGTTCACTTGTATTTGGCTCATTATCATCGGAATAGACATCATAACCTATAAAATTATCCACATATCCATCAGCATCATCATCTATTCCATTGATATCATCTGGATCAAAAATCCATTCACCATCCACATAATTAAGTACGTCACCATCGCCATCAATATCTTCACCTAAATTTCTCCAAATATTATTGATCAAATCAGGGTGGTCCCAATCAAATCCGAGGTCAACTATAGCAACTGAAATTTCATCGTCTTCAATATAGCCAGGTGACTCTCCATCTTCAATATTCCATAAGTCAAACGCCATATCTGCACCAATCTGCCTAAGTGCATATTGTTCCTCCCAGTATTCATCATTGGGAGTAAAATCAATTTTTATTATTGGAACTTTTTCTGTTACTCTTATAGATGATAATCTCTGGAATTTATATAGGACATTTTCAATACTATTTCTTCGCTCCTTGAACTCAACTAAATAATACCTACTTAAAAATATATTATTATCTCGATCGACAGGTTTAGCTTGAGGAATCCATTTTCTAATCCATTTTGCATTTTCATTTATTAATAAATCATTAAGCTCTGTATCTGTCGTAGTTAATTGATTTTTTAAGATATTGAAATTAGGTATATCATTTTTTATGTAAATCAGTATCTGATTATCTTTAAAATATTGATTACCATTTCCACTAGTAATTATTAGCATGAATAAGATTATAAAATACCTAAACATCTAAACCAATATTAAAATAAATTATTATTTTTCTCAGCCAAACAAATAGAATTGTAGAATACAATTAATCCTTATTTAATAAAAAGCATCTTCTTTGCCTGACTAAAATTATCAGTTCTCATTACGTAGGTATATATACCAGTACTTACAATTCTTCCACTGTCATCTTTTCCATTCCATATAACGAAATGTTCACCAACCGGATAGACTGCATCTACTAATTTCCTCACCATTTTTCCCTGCAAATCATAAATATATATTTTTACATCAGACACATCAGGTAACGAGTATTTTATACTCGTATATGGGTTAAAGGGGTTTGGGTAATTTTGAGAAATTTCATAATAATTTGGAGGGGTAATATCATTAGAGCCTAAATTAGATCCAAGAGTCACATCAGCTGCAAATTCAATGGGACTTTCTTCATTCCAAGATAATTCAGTGATAGAGACATTTGTCTCTCCAGAATAATTTTCATTGAAACTAGCAATAATTGTAAATAAAGTGTCTGCCACACCAAAGTCTTCCGTGCCTACACCCAGAATATTAACAATACCAGATTCTACCTCGTTTATAGTCATCGCATAGTCAATGACAGATTCGCTGATACTTATAGA
>CAZEER010000047.1:0-16884 GCA_964511215.1 uncultured bacterium
AGAGACTCTACTATTGTAATGGCAAATGTTGCAGTTGAAACCTTAAGAGACTCGATGGCTTTAATGAATAATGAAATGCGCAATCTCTTGGTAAAGCTTAATGCGATGGAACAGAACAGCCGATTTCTATCAGACTCATTAAGTTCCCTAAAATTAGAAACCAATGTATCGGAAAAGAATATGAACGAAGCAATGAGGCATCTTTCTCGTTCTTTAAGATATTTTTATGCGGGTGATTACCGCGAAGCTTTGAAAGAAGTGGATTTAGCTTTAGAATTAAATCCTAATTTAGCACTTGCCTATGCAAGAAGAGGTTCGATCTATTATAAGTTAGGAGATGTGCAGAGAGCAACAATAAATTGGAACCTTGCTTTACGTTTGGATCCTGAGTATACTGATGTAAGAAATATTCTTAAGGCTCTTAATGAAAACAAATTACAATCTACAAGTTTAATGGAGGAGTGACCTCATGGATATTGCTCTAATTATTGGCGTTGTTTTAGGTATGGCATTTATGGTAGGCAGTATCGCCTATGCTTTATTCGTCGAAGGTGCTGCGGGCGGGTTTGGAAACTTTATTTCCATACCTAGTTTTGGAATTGTTTTTGGAGGGATGCTCGCATCTGTCATGGTTGCATTCCCCATGTATCATGTTGCGGCGCTCGGTAAGGCTATTGGTGCGGTATTGAAACCAGCTGATGATAAAATGGGGCCATTGGTTGATGAAGCATGTGTAGTGGCAGAGTCAGCGCGTAAGGGACCGGCTGAATTAGAGAGAGCAGTTGGAAGTATTAAAAATTTCTTTTTTAAAGATGGTGTCCAAATGGCTGTAGATGGTCTGTCTCTTGAAGACATGACAGAAATCTTGGAAACTCGTATTGAATACAGAGAAAAACGGGAAAAAGTTCAAACTGATATGCTTAAAGCAATGGGTGATTTATCACCAGCGTGGGGAATGGTTGGAACTTTAATTGGACTCGTACTTATGTTGGCAGGCTTTGGTGGTGAAGGTGGCGCAGATAATTTAGGTGGCGGTATGGCAGCTGCCTTAATTACAACTCTTTATGGTGCGGTTTTTGCAAACCTATTTTTTCTGCCAATGGCTCAAAAAATGGGAAATAAAACAACTCAAACATCAATGTCAGCAAGTTTGTTGGTTGAAGCATCTCGATTAATTCATCAGAAAAAACACCCTCTTATTGTTAGAGAAAAACTCAATTCATTTATTCCTCCAGCGGAGTGGAAACGGGAATAATATAGATGGGAATGACACCAGGTGAAAAGAAAGCCTTTAATAAAGGGTTTGAAGCAGGCGCTAATTCTGTTGAAGAGGGCCTTCCTGGATGGTTTGGCACTTTTGCTGATATGATGACACTTCTTTTTGCATTTTTTGTTCTTTTGGCTGCTATATCTACTATGGATCCTGTTAAGTTAGCTGAAATGGCAAATTCTCAGGGAAAATCTCTTGGTAGTAAAATAAAAGCTGAGGGTAAAGCTGAGGAAGAAGGAGAGTTTGAACCCATTGAAAATTTGGCACAAATGAAAAAAGAGATTAAAGAAGCCATTGAAGAGATGAAAAAAGAAAATCCTGCGGGTGACCCACCGATAGATTTACAGACAAGTTCGAAAGGTCTTATCGTTAACATTAAGGGTGACTTTGCTTTTCCATCTGGTAAAGCAGATATGAAAAATGAATTAAAAGAATTACTTGATAAAGAAATTGTTCCACGGATTTTAGCAAGCCCTTTTCAGGTGGAAGTTGCGGGGCATTCTGATAGTGACCCAATGCCTAAAAAATGGCAAAAGTTTTACAAAAGCAATTGGGAATTGTCTGCCGCAAGAGGTGCAACTTGTGTGCGATATATGATTGATAAAGGTGTCCCAGCCCCAAGGCTACTTGCAGCGGGGTATGGAGATTGGTATCCCCGAGGCATTGATAGTATTAAAAGCATTAACCCAATGTATAATCCCCTAACTTTAACATGGGGAGATAAAGAACAGCCGAAAGATGCAAAAGGGAATCCCTTACCGACGGTTCTAGCCCTTAATAAAACAAGAAAACAGAAATCAAGTAATAGACGCATACAGATTACTTTTATAAATCCCCCACACCATGGGAAAGGGCGTTCAGGAACCAACTATCAAGAAGCGGAAAATTAATTTTAAAATGCGGAGTTTTAAACACATACCAAGGAGTTTCAAATGAATAAGGGTAAAAAATATTTGATACCCACCATGAGTGCGTTAGTTATGCTAACGATTCTTTTCGCGCAACAAGGTGGATACCTTTCCCAAAAATTAATGGTGGAAAATAATATTAGAGATCGCATACAAGATGCTTTGTCCAAACTTATTGAATCTCATAAATACGTGGTCAATGTTGATGTTGAATTAGAAGTTCTTGACGAAATTAGTGAACAGTTTACCTACTATTCTCCTAGAGAATCAGAAAACCAATCAATAGCTACTAAATCTCCAGCAGAAGAAACAGCTGAAGCAATGGTAAAAATGCAACAAAAGATGATCCACAATAATCCCAAAAGTGAAAATGATCGTTATGCTGTTGGGTTACCCATTCCTGGTTTTGAAGTAGATGTAACGACTCCTAAATCTCAGGACCCGGGTCCACTAACTCAATCTATGCCTGTATCACCAAAAACACTTAAAGCCACTTCAGATGACGATGTTTATGAAGGAAACATTGTAGAAAAGGAAGTTGTTGATAAAGTTCTTTCAACAAAAAGGCCATCTAAAACTGTTATAAAAAGAATGGAATTGTCTTTGATACTGCAGGAGGGTGCCGCACCTGAATTAATTGAGAATATACGCCAGCTAACTATGGCTGCTGCAAAATTTGATCGAGAAAGAGGCGACAAATTAACGATTATGACAGCAAGTTTTAAAGAAAGACGGGATCAACGCACCGCTGAACAGGTGATGTTGAAAAATATTGCAGAAAAGATTGATATGATGGAACAAAAAAGAATAAGAGAATCAGGTGACTGGAGAGATGTTATTGAAAAATATAAACAGGAATCTGATGATCAGCGCGAAGAATATTTAAAAGGTTTTGACGAACAATTAGCAAGTTTAGAAAAACAAAGATTGGCAGATGCAACCGAGTTTGAAAAGAAAGAATTAGCTCGTAAAGACTCCATAAGAAATTCAAAATTAGAATCCGAGATTCAGGCGTTGAAAGACATGTTGGCCATGAATCAGGCTGAGGCAAAGTCAAAAGGGAAAAATGTTGATTCTACTCGTTTTGCCATGTTGGATAATGAAATGCAGGGGCTAAGAAAAATGCTATTGAAAGCTATGTTGCAAGATTCAATTGAAGCCCAACAGCAGGCGCAAGCAAAAATTGAAGAAGAGCTTGCAGCGCGCGAACAAGAAAAAGCATCAAGAGATTCTATTATTGCAGAAAAAATAGCAGCACTAGATGCAGTTCAAGCTGATCTGGCGGCATTGGAGGCTGCGGAAACTGAAGGTATAGATACAAAGACTATTTTAATTATCGGCTTGGGATTAGTAAGTACTCTTTTACTGGTGATGATGTTTTTACAAAAAGGTAAAACACCTCAGCAACAATTTGCACCACCAATGCCACCATACCCATATCCGCCACCAATGAGAAGAAGAAAGAAGAAAAGAAAGAAAGAAGAAAAGAAAGAAGATCCGCCATCAGAAAGCGTACCGGCCGAACCTTCAGCAGCACAAATCGCAGCAATGGAAGCCGCTCAGAACGTTTCATCATCTAATGGTAACGGTCTAGAATCAAATTTGCCGGATGAAGATCCAAATGTTTTAAAAAGTGAAATAGATGATATAAGAAAGTCTATTGTTTCAATGAGCGTAGGGCAGCCTGTAAAAACATCAACTATTGTAAAAGAATGGCTAGAACAACCAGCTCCCGAAATTTCAGAACCCCAAGAAGAAGCATCAAAAGACGATGATGGGGATGAAGAAAATACCGAAGAATAAAACGTGAGGTATTAATCTATGATTAGCGACTATAACAATCTTTCAGGCCTTCAAAAAGTAGCAGTATTATTCTCTGTGGTTGGTGAAGGTTTAGCCATGTCTTTAATAAAAGGACTCTCTAAAACAGAAGTTAGAAAAATTCGTTCCACATTGCAGTCAATGGAATCGGTATCGTTTTCTGTGAAAAAACGTGTTATGGAAGAGTTTTATTTTGGATTTTTAAGTGAAGAATTTGGAGATGCAGATAAGAATGGGAAAGCGATTCATCCTTTTGAATTCCTAAAAGAATTAACTGATGAACAATTATATGCGCTGGTTGATAAAGAAGATACGCCAGTTATAGCTATGACATTAGCTCAACTAGATCCAGAGAAAAAAATGTTAATTCTCAACAAACTTGATCCAGTTTTAAAAGGTGAAGTATTAATAGAGTTAGGTTCATTAGATGAGGTCCCCTTAGAAGCTGTTATTGAGGTGGGAGCAAAATTAAACGAAAAATCCACATATTTACCAAGAACAGCAGAGTTTTCGCGAGGTGGCCCAAAAGACATTGCTGATGCCCTTGGTGGGATGAACTCTGATGATCAGGAAAGATATATGCAGACACTACAACAGGAAGATCCAGAACTACATAAAAATGTAAAGAGGTATTTTCTTACTTTTGAAGATGTTATTGAAAAATTTCCTGAAAACACAAAAAGAGAGCTCTTTGGCATGATGGACTTAGATGAATTGAAATATGCTGTTAAAGGTCTTGAACAAGAAACAGTTGACACTATTATTGGGTGGTTACCAGCAAAGAAACAAGCAATGTACGAACCTGTAGAGGGTGCTGTTTCAAAAAGAGACGTAGATAGGACTAGGAAAATCATAGTGGACGCCGCAAAAGTAAAAGAAAAAGATGGGGAAATAAACATTGAAGATCTTCTTGGTGGCGCGGATATGGTAGAATAAAATCTACAGAAATAATTAATTAGTGAAATGCCCCTTTTAATTGGGGCATTTTTTTGTGGTACCAAACATGTTTTTTTCAAAACTTACTATGGTAATATTTTTAATATAATTAAAACAACAATTATAATGAGTCCCATTGGTCTTCATCTAATATTTAAGTTTTTATTGCGGATTTTAAATCCCTTTATCAGAGATGATATTAAACCTTCTATTTTTCGTTTTTTAATTACGCTTTTATTTATTTTTTTTTATGGGATATTACAATTAGTTAATCGTTTGTTCCTTGCTTTAGATAATATATTTTTTGTTTCGTATAAGAAAATAGATATAGTTAAGCCGGTTTTTATTGTTGGGGTACCTAGAAGCGGTACAACTTTCATGCACAATATTCTATCAGAGGATAAAAAGAAATTTACCACATGCACATTAGGTGAAATGTTATTTGCACCATCCATTATCCAAAAACTATTTTTTCAAAAGTTTTTCAGTATCGATAATTTAATTGGTAGCCCTTTTAAAAAATTTATATTGTTTATTGAGTCACATATTTTACGTACTTTAAATAAAAGGCACGAGACGGGCCTAAAAGCACCTGAAGAAGATTTTTTACTTTTACTGCCGCACATGGCATGTTTTCTTTTAGTAATACCTTTTCCATATAAAGAAATGTGGGATCTCGCATTTTTTAATAGGGCATACGATAATAGGACTAGAAAAAAAATTATGTCTATATATAAAAACGCCATACAAAGACATATGTATGTATATGGGAAAAGCCGGACTTATTTATCTAAAAATGCTTCTTTCTGTGGTTGGATAAAAGATTTGAAAGATACATTTCCTGATATAAATCTAATTTGTTGTATTAGACCACCAGACCAAACAATTCCCTCTATTTTAAGTATTATGAAAAAAGGATGGGGGTATTTTAAAACAAATCTAAATATTGAAAATATGCATTCGAATATTATAGATATGATGGAATACTATTGTAATTGTATTTTAAAGCAGGATAAGATGAACAGTAATGCAAATTGGTTAGTTTTACCAATGTCAAAAATGCAAAACCATCTAGAAGATACTATCAAATTAATATATGTTAGATTTAATTTTAATCTTAGGAAGAATTATTTTTATTTTGTTAAAAAGGAAGCGGACATTTCTAGGGGATATATTAGTAAACATGACTATAAAGAAGATTTAAAAATAATAAAAACGAGTTTGTTAGATCGTTTTAAAAATTTCTATTCTTTTTATGATTTAAAACATTAATAGTTTGCTAAAGTTAACTAATGATTAAAGCAGGAATTATTCTATTAAAGATTTAAGCATTGTATTTGTTTTAGATGTGCTCCCCGAGCGTAATGGAGTAGGAAGTTTTTATAATGACTTATCATATTATTTAAGTGAACATTTTAAAAAAGTCACACTCATTAGTCCTTATCCATTAAAAGATCGATACACATTTTTTTCTATTTCAATGCCAGGTGACCCTTTTCAACGAATTTATATTCCAAAAATATTCACATTGAAAAATGCCATTGAAAAAAGTAATGCTGATATAATTGTATTGCCGACACCTGGGTTTTATGGCATGGTTGGATTGAGGCAGGCCCAAAAACAAAACATTCCTATTTGCCCAGTTTTACATAATGATTATAATCGCATGGCAACAATATATTGGGATGACTTCAGAGGTAAAGTTGTTAAGAGCTTGGGGGCTTGGGCAAACAGTTTTTTTTTTAAAAAAGGAAAATTGTCCTTAGTTATGAATGATAGAATGATAGATTTAGCAAAAGACCTAGGCAGTGTTAAAGTAAAAACTATTGGCACCCCTCTTGCAAAAATATTCTGTAATCGCCCTATTAGAAAATTAAAAAACAACATAGAGAATGTATTATTTGCTGGTCGATTGGCACCCGAAAAAGGTATCGGTAAAATATTAGATGCGGCTCAAAAACACAAAAACATAAAATTTGTTTTTGCGGGTGACGGCCCGTTGCAATCGAGAATAATAAAATCCTCTACTAAATATAGTAATATTTTCTATAAAGGTTGGCTTAGTCGAAATGAATTGATTGACATGATTGATCAATGCCAAATTTTTGTTTTACCATCAAGATTGGAAACATTTGGGACTGCTGCTTTTGAAGCAATGTCACGTGGTCGCATAGTGATTGTATCAGGCGAGGCAGGTATAGCTAATTGGCCAATTCTTTCTAATGCTATAATAAATTTGGATCATTTTGATTCTTTGGCGGATACTATAAGTTTCTTAATTGATAAAACCCCGGATGAAAGAAATATAATAAGTGAAACAGCATTCAAAGCCGCAACTGGACTTAATAAAGAAAACATAAAGAGCTGGGTAGATGTTTTGGTAGATATTAATAAAAATAATTCCCGGGTAAAACAACCATGAAAAACAATCACCCTGTTCTTTTATCTATTCATGATATAATGCCAGACACCTTAGGTCATGTAATGAAATTGATAGCAATGTTGGAAAAAAATAATATCGTAAATGCAACATGTCTTATTGTTCCAGGGCGCTCTTGGGATGATAAACAAATCCAAAAATTGCACGATCTTGAAAGTATGGGTTTTGATTTAGCTGGACATGGATGGAACCATCTTATAAAACATAAAAAAAGTTTTTTTCATTATTTTCACAGTGTTTTACTTTCAAGAGATGTTGCCGAGCATTTAAGTTTAACGTCAGAAGAAATAATACAATTAATGTTACAGTGCGCAGATTGGTTTGGTGATAATAATTTTAAAACTCCCTACACCTATGTTCCCCCTGCTTGGGCTATTGGTGATGTCACATGGGAAGATTTATCTGTTTTACCCTATATGGCCTATGAAACTCTCACAGGAATTTATCATAAGGACACCTTTCACACACTACCACTGGTTGGTTATGAGGCTGATAATTTATTTAGGACAGTATCAGTTAAAATTTTAAATAAAACCAATAACCTTTTTTCTATTATTACCAATAGACCACTAAGGCTTTCTATTCATCCTTATGATTTAGAGCTAGGCCTGGCGAGTGACCTAAAAAATATTTTAAATAAAAACCTTTCTTTTTTCTCGTATAAACAATTTTTTGAAAATATGGATAATCAATCATTATTGTAATTCGGCATGTGCTGCAGCTAAACGAGCTATGGGCACTCGAAAAGGTGAGCAGCTAACATAGTCTAATCCATTTTGCTTGCAGAAAAAAATTGATTTTGGGTCACCGCCATGTTCTCCGCAGATACCAATTTTTATATTGTTATTGATTTCCCGTCCAAGTTTCACCGCTAGAGAAACTAGTTTACCGACACCATTAATATCGAGGCTTTGAAAAGGGTCTTCAGGAAGAATGTTTCTATCTAGATAATCTGGTAAAAACGAACCGATATCATCTCTGCTAAAACCAAAGGTGGTTTGAGTTAGGTCGTTTGTGCCAAAACTGAAAAACTCAGCGTGCCTGGCTATTTCATCAGCAGTTAGACAAGCACGTGGTAATTCAATCATTGTCCCAACGAGATAATTTAATTTTATATTATATTTAGATTGAATCTTCTTTGCAACCGAACGAACAATATTTTCTTGATCAACATACTCAGCCGCGCTTCCAACTAATGGAATCATAATTTCTGGGAAAACATTGGCACTGTTTATAGTTAATTCTGCGGTTGCTTCTAAAATAGCAGTGGCCTGCATTTCTGTTATTTCAGGGTATGCAATACCCAATCGACAACCACGGTGGCCAAGCATAGGATTTAATTCATGTAAACTATTAATTCTATTTTTTACTGTATCTTTATCAACGCCTAAATGATTTGCTAAATCATTCTGCTGTGCATCCGTTAGAGTCATGAATTCGTGCAGTGGAGGGTCTAGTAACCTGATTGTTACAGGCCTTCCCTCCATAGCGCTTAAGATACTTTTAAAGTCATCTTTCTGGAATGGTAAAAGTTCCATGACAGCTTCGCGCCGGTGTTTTTCATTATTTGAAAAGATCATTTTTCTTATTGCTAAAATTCTTGATTCATCGAAAAACATATGTTCTGTTCTGCAAAGCCCAATTCCTTCAGCTCCAAATTTTATTGCTTGTAGTGCGTCTTTGGTACTTTCAGCATTTGTGCGAATTTTCAAGATACGGACTTCATCCGCCCATTTCATTAGGGTTTTATATTCAGGATGGGTATCTGGATTCGCAGGGATAAGGTTTAATTGGCCTTCATAAATATTTCCACGTGAGCCATTCATTGTTACCCAATCTCCTTTTGACAGCTTATGATCACCAATTTCAACCGCTTCCCCATCTATATCTATATTCAAATCACTACAGCCTACAATACAACACTTACCCCATCCTCTTGCAACAAGCGCAGCATGGGATGTCATCCCGCCCTTTGCAGTCAATATTGCTTGAGAAGCATGCATACCATGAACATCCTCGGGTGAAGTTTCTTCCCGTATAAGAATAACTTTTTCCCCGTTATTATGCCAAGATTCTGCATCATCAGCTGTAAAAACTATTCTACCGGTTGCGCCTCCGGGTCCTGCTGGTAGTCCCCTTCCTAGCAGTACAGCATTTTCTTCTGCGACATGGTCTAACATGGGGTGTAACAATTCGTCTAGTTGATCTGGTTTTACTCTCATTAAAGCGGTTTTTTTATCAATCATACCCTCACTTTCCATTTCAACTGCCATTTTTATTGCTGCGGAACCATTACGTTTTCCAACTCTTGTTTGTAACATCCAAAGCTTGTCTTCTTGGATAGTAAATTCTATATCTTGCATATCAGCATAGTGAGTTTCCAGCTTTTTTCTAATATCTGTTAATTCGGTGTATATTTTTGGCATGCTAAACTCTAAAGAAGGGAGGCTTTTTGTGTCTTCTGTTTTTGTATCCTCATTTAAAGGATTTGGTGTGCGAAGTCCTGCAACAACATCTTCTCCTTGTGCATTAACCAGCCATTCACCAAAAAATTTATTTTCGCCTGTTGCGGGATTTCTTGTAAATGCGACGCCTGTTGCAGAATTATCACCCATATTCCCAAATACCATAGCTTGCACATTAACAGCTGTTCCCCATTCATCGGGAATGTTTTCTATTTTTCTATAACTTATGGCTCTATCGCCATTCCAGCTTTGAAAAACAGCCTTTATACCACCCCATAGTTGCTCCATTGGATCATCCGGGAAAGCGCAACCAAGGCGTTTGTTAATTTCTTCTTTAAATTTTTCAGATAAAAATTTCCAATCTTCTGCTGATAGATCTACATCATTGGTGTAATGTTTTTCTTCTTTATACTTATCAATGACTTTTTCCAGTTTAGAGCGAATACTTTGTCCATCCTTAGGTTCTGCTCCTGTCGCTTTTTCCATAACAACATCAGCATACATCATTATTAAACGACGATATGCATCATAAACGAATCGCGCATTCCCAGTTTTTTCAATTAATCCAGGAATTGTTTTAGATGTTAGACCTACGTTTAACACGGTTTCCATCATTCCTGGCATAGATTGCCTTGCGCCGGATCGCACCGATACTAACAAAGGATTTTTTGGATTTCCAAACTGAGATCCCATAAGCTGTTCAGTGTTTTTCAGAGCATTAATTATATCTTGTTCGAGCGTTGGTGGAAAAACTTGATTATTATCATAATAGTAGGTGCAAACATCAGTAGTTATAGTAAAACCTGCTGGCACAGGAATACCAAGAAGATTCATTTCAGCAAGGTTGGCTCCCTTGCCACCTAAAATATTTTTCATTTCAGCGGCGCCATCAGCTACACCATTTCCAAAAAGATACACGTATTTCACAGAATTAATTCCTTTGTTTATTATAAAATAACAGGGTGGAAATTATCTAAAAATCAGGTGAAAAATATCTAATCTCTTTCAAATTTCCATTTTTATCATAGAAAAGCCACTTATCAACCATTTTACCATTTTTATAAGCGCCTTGCATTTCTTTTCTTGTTCTATCTGAATCCCACCAACTAGTCCAAGTTGCATTTTTCTTACCATTAGCATAATACCCTTCTGTCATTCGTCCATCTTCAAACCAAGCGGTCCACTGCCCTTCCTTTGTACCATTAGAAAACGAACCTTCTTGAGATTTTTTTGATTCATCATTATAGAAGACCCATAGTCCATCAGCATTACCATTAACAAGATTGCCTTCTTTTTCTTTTATTCCATTATTATGATAAAATGTCCAATGGCCATTCATGATTCCAGCATTATAGGTGCCATGCGATTTTATATGTTCATTATCGTACCACTCTGTCCATTGGCCATCCTTTTTTCCATCTTTGTATCCTCCTTGTTCTTGTTTACCACCGCTCCATGGCACAGAAGGCTCAGGGTCGGGAACCTCAACAACGATGACCTCAGGCACAGTCTTTCCACTCGAAAACCACTTTACCCATTGCCCATCTTTTTTCCCGTTCTTTGTTCTACCTAAAAATAAATAACCATCTTCACCAATAACGTCTTGGGTAATAATACCAGTAAATGGAATGTCTTCATTTTTTTTATAGAAAATAGATTTTCGTTCTACCAAATCCTCTAATACTATATGTTCTAAGCCTGAACCAAAATCAAAATCAAAGTCTTTTTCTCCTTTTGCGTTCCAGTAAGTCCAAATACCATCGGGGAGACCATCTTTAAAAAACCCTTCCCGTTGCAATTTTCCATTTTTATAATAATATGTGGTTAATCCTTCTTTAATCCCATTTTGATGAAAACCCTGCTCTTTAGCCTGGTCACTATTTGGATACCAGATTACCCACGGTCCATTTGGTGTGTCACTTTTATAAGTTGTCATGGTGATCCTGTTCCCATTTTCCCAGTATGTACTTGGCCCGTCTAGTTTCCCATTTCGGTAAAACTTTTCCTCTTCTTTTTCTTCAGGGGTAAGCCACAAAGTGGAGCGGCCATCTCGTTGTCCATTCAAAAAATTTATTTCCTCAATAATGGAACCATCAGGAGAAAAATATGACCATAAACCATCCTGTTCATTATCTATGTAGTTTCCTTCAGATTGTTTGATTCCTGTGTCATACCACCAGGTCCATACGCCATTTTTTTGACCATCTACATAGTATCCTTCAATTTCTTTATTATCATTAAGATACCACCACCAATTCCATAACACATCATCGTTTTCTGCGGTGTAATTAATGCCGTTGTATGTCCACTGCCCATCAGTATAAGTTAGATTATGATCGTGTTCGAACCATATGGTCCACCGCCCATGAGATATGCCATTATCATAAGTCTGTTCTTTATGTAAATGTCCATTAGGAAACCAATATTTATAATTACCATCTGTTTTATCCATAATAAACTGACCTTTCTCTTTTAATGTGCCATCTTCATACCAGAGAGTCCAGTCTCCATTTTTTTTCCCTTTATAATAAATCCCTTCTACTTCTTTTTGTCCGTTACGATACCATTGAACCCATTGGCCATCTCGTCTACCAGACTGGAAGCGACCAAGCAACAAATAATCTTTTATACCCCCAGATTCAATAACAATTCCTGTATATGGTTTATGTTGACCTATTTTGTAAAATATATTGCTACGTTCTTCTAATTCCGCAATACGAACACGTTCAAGACCAGTTCCGTAATCGAATTTAAAATCAACAGAACCATCAGAATTATAATAAGTCCAATTTCCTTCAGGTTCATTGCCTCTAATAATTCCTTCGCGATCTTTGTTCCCATTGTTATGCCAGAGTATTATGAGTCCATCTATAATGCCATTTACATATGTTTTTTCACTCTGCTTAAGATTTGCGTTAACCCACGATGTCCACATACCATGTTTTAAGCCATTTTTAAAATTACCTTCACGGTCTTTAGTTCCATCTGGCCTATACCATGTCCACATACCATTTTTTTCTCCATTTAAATAATTTTCGGAAGCTTTTAACGACCCATTTTCATATTGCAAGATCCAATTTCCATGTTTTTCTCCGTTTTTGTAAGATCCTTTAGCCACTTTATAATTATCAATATTCCAAAGTTGATACGGTCCATTTTTCACACCTTTGTTATATGATATTTCTTCAGTTTTCCTACCATTTTCATCCCAATAAATCCAATTTTTGTTCAACTGATTATCTAGGTATTCCCCAGATTTTTCTTTAATTATACCACCCTCATACCAGGAAGTCCAACCGCCATTCAATTTACCATTATCATAAGTAGCTTGGAATTTTTTATTTCCATTATCATACCAAGAAGTCCAGATGCTATCTCGTTCACCATTAGAAAATTTTCTTTCAGACTTTTTGGTTCCGTCCGGAAACCACTGTGTCCAAAGTCCAGCCTGCTGCCCATCAGTAAAAAACGTCTCTTCTTTTTTAATACCAGTTTCATAATACCAAACCCATTTCCCATTCTGCTTACCATTTTCATAGTTTCCTTCTTCTAGTTTGGTTCCATTTTCAAACCATTTTGTAATTGGGCCATTAAGTTTACCCGCTATAAAGCTGGATTCTTCTTTACGATATTCATTTAAATACCATGTTGTCCAGAGCCCTTCTTTATTACCATTAGAATAAGAACCTTCCATTTGTTTTTTAGGAGGATCATAGAGACTATCCCCATCTAGGTCAACGAGAACTAATTCTGCTGTTCCCGCTGCTGTGTCGGAGTCCCATATCCCATTTCCTTCTCCCAAATCATTGGTGTTTGGCAAGCCATCTTCACCATAATCTGCAAATACTTCACCCTCATACCAAAATGTCCAAAGTCCGTCACGAACGCCACTAGTATAGTTTCCTACTGTTTTCAGCGCATTGCTTGGATAATATGTTTTTATTTCGCCATCATTTTGGGCAAAAACTGCCCAAAAAAGAGTAGCTGGAATAACCAATATTTTCCGCATGGTCAAACCCCTCTTGTCTGAATATGAATTAAAGGATTATTCACGGATGAAGTTGTCTTTCACCCCCCTCTCGGATACCTTTTGTTCTTAAAGTTAATAAATTAAGGCGTTAAAGTCAAAAAGATGTATAAAAAAAGTCAATCGCCTTTGTTTAGGCGAATCCAAAAGCTTTGTCCGAACTTATCATTAAGATTAATCAATCCTTCATTTGAATTATTTGTCCCTAGAAAAGCAGTTTCAGTTTCGAATTTGTTATTGGTTCTTAAATAGCCGCCACCATCACGCCCATTACCAAGGTAAGTTGTCATTTTCCCAAATTGATTATATGTTCTAAAATAACCACTGCCTAGAAAAGTACCGGTTTCACCGGCAAAATCAAATACCCGTAGTTGTCCAGAGCTGTCAGCGCCGGTGCCAAGGTAAACAGTTTCCTGACCATCAAAGTTGTATGTTCTTAAATAGCCACCACCGCTTATGCCAGTACCAAGGAATAGAGTTCGTTCTCCAAATTGATTGTATGCTTGATAATAGCCTTCACCCAAATAAGAGGATGTTTGACCTTCCTTATTGTAGATCCTTAATTGACCCGCGTGGTCAGACCCTGTTCCCAGATAGGCTGTTTCTTTTTGTGAATTATTATAGGTTCTAATATATCCTCCACCCATACGTCCAGTGCCAACATATGCTGACTCATCACCATTCCCGTTGTAAGATCTCATGTATCCACCACCATCTTTTCCAGTCCCAATAAACAATGTGGGTTCTCCATATTGATTATATGTTTGCATATAGCCATTCCCGAGATATCCCATAATCACACCACGATCATCTTCAATAGTTAAACTTCGAACAACTAAATGTCCAAGTTCATCTGTTTTAGGCCGTAGCCCTAAAGATGAAAAAATTAAAAGCATAGCGAGTGCACCGATAATAACACTTTTTGGATCAATGGCTTTCATACTAACCTCCCTGCATATAATGTCATTGAAAGCTTGCCATATAATTTACTCATATTCATAGGTATGAACCTTAACTGGAATTTCATGGTGTTCTGAGCGTCCTCTTCTTAACATATCATAATTTTTTAATTCTACAACTCGATCTGTTTCATCATAGAAATATACATTTTTTTCTAATAATTTTTCTTTACCATCCAATATTGCTTCTATATATGGTCTCCCACGACTATCTAGCCGCATTTCTCTTAGTGATGAAAGACTCATAAGAGAGTCCGAATAATAATCATAAGAAATAAATTTATCATCATCAAAAACAGTGGTTAATATTTCTCGAAGAAGACCACTCTTATTATAAACTGTAGTTTTTATTTTTCTTCCTAAGCTATCATATTCAAAAGTTTTTGATCCTATTGATTGTCCGAGTCTTCCGACTGATACTTGGTGTATTAAATTTCCTTCATCATCATGAAAAAATATAGTTTGAAATATTACTGAAGGGTCAAAATACTGGGCTTGTTTTATTGCTGTTTTTGTTGAGTCTAATTCGTATGTTGAAATCACTAAACAATAATTATCATATAATTCCTTATGTTCAAAAATATTTCCACTATCATTGTATTTATATGACTCTGCCCAAATCATATCATCTGATTCTTCTTGATTACCAATCATCTCTGGGTTTATTGCTTCTTTTGGATCATACCTAATTTGTTTAAACAATTTTCCTTTATCATCATATTTGAGAAACTCTTTCCAATATAAACTATCATTAGCGCCGTAAAGAGTACAGCTAGTTTTTCTTCCCAGGTTGTCATAATCAAAAACATATGAAAGAATTGTTTTTTTATCATACTTATGTTGCAGTTTTAGACCCTCATTAAACCCTGCTACATAAATATATTTTTTACTTAAAGGAAGGGTGTGACTGTAAACAGTACTGTCTAGCATAGCACCATTTTTATCGTAATTCATAACTATGGAATTTTTTAATTCTTGAGTTTGAGTTCCAAAGCTCTCAAATATGTGGAAAACTTTTATGGTGGTCGTATGTGAACCCATTAATAAAGAAACCCAGATATAAACCGAATAAGTTAATCTTTTCAACATAATTAAATTTATAAGATAATTTCAATCAAACAATGAGCTCAATTATTGAATGCAGATTATAATAATAAATTTTATTTGTTAAAAATAATATTACAAACTGCTTTATAATAGAATTTAAACCTTTTTAGTTATACCTTGCTTTAAATCTATATAGATGATTAAAATACATTAAGCCAAACATCGGCTTACAATTGCGGAGTTCTACTTGAATCATAGATTCAAAAAATATTTGTTTGCATTTTATATGCCCATGTTGGTAGCTACATCTCTTGTAGATGTTAGCTATAGCATTAAACAGAATGGTGTTATGATTAACCTTGATTATAAGGACCCAATCGATGATGATGATATTATTGGCTGGAAATCTGACCGTGGTTGGGTTTATTTAACCCTATTAGGTGTTAAGGCCCCCAAAAAGGCAATACCTCAACAGTATTTTAAAGGTCTTGTAAAAAAAATAGTCATAGATGATTTTGATGAATCGACTCAACTTGCAATACTTATTAATAAACCTGTTTTAGGTTATGATATTATAAATTCAAAAACCTCCCCTAGTACAATTGTATTCATTCATACTGAGATGAAAAAATCTGAGGTTGCGAGCTTACAACAACACATCAAAGAAGGCGGAGTGTCGGTGTTTAATATAGCAAAGTCATCAGGCTTTCCGAAATTTAACACTAATTTTAAAAATGCCTTTGATCAGGCTCGCAAAGAACTAGGTGCGAATGCAATTTTTGAATACCATGGAAAATTGTACACAACAAATCACCCGGGTGAAAAAGAAGGGATGGCACAATCAATTCTTTTGAACCAAACATCAGTATTAAACGAAGAAGTTTTTAAAGATAAAAACAATATTGATAAAACTGATAATAATTACATAAATCAAAACAAATTTAAGGAGATTTATATTGATAATAATACAGGTGAAATACTTACTGAATTGGTTGTTGATACGTTAGTTTC
>CAZEER010000047.1:16984-18619 GCA_964511215.1 uncultured bacterium
ACCTCCATTAAAGAGTGATATTTATAAGCAATTGCAAAAAAAACATGTTCCTTTACCATCTCAAAATATTTTTAATGATACAATGCGATTTACTCATCGTGTAGAATCCTCTACGCAGCCCTCAGACACAAATATTGTACAAGCATGGTTTAACGATGAAACGATACTTTCTGAAAAGTATGATCCTAAGGTTTTGCAACACAAGCATATTCCTCCCTATGATAGTGATTTGGTTTTTGATTCATTAGATGAAACACTCTATCAGCAGTCCCCACCGCAATCTCCAGAATTCACAGCTCCATTTATTTTGGATAAACGATTAAAAACACAATATAAAAACCAGGAAAGAATTGTTAAGCCAAGACACAATGTTGAAAAACATTTCAAACCAGATACAATAAAACAAAATACGTGGCTCAGTTTTTTCCCAGAGCAAAAGGACTCAATCAGAGAAAATTTAAAATGGGATTTTAAAGAAGAGAATGAAATTCCACTTTTTTTACAAAGAGACAGTGAAACTTTGGATTACTCATCAAAAGAAGATTTAAACTATACTTGGAAAAAACAGTTATCTAATGTTAGACCAAAGTCTTTTCCGCCGAGGTATTCGGACCCAGGGTTTCGTTATTACCATGAGGGAGGTATTAGAATAGAATCCAATATAGACGGTGTACCTATTTATGTAGATGGTAAGTATGTTGGCGACACTCCCCTCTCCCGCCCCATTCAAGTAGAACCAGGGTGGCACCAAGTTAGTGGTTTTTCTCCAGTATATACACATTTAGCATCACAAAAAGGATTACAATTTGTTGGATATGACTCTATAATTAATAATAATGAACTTTACGGATCGACTACTGTTTATGCCGAAGCTGGAAAATTAGAAACAGTATCTCTTAAATTCAATCAGATGGGTGATACTCCCAAAAAATGGAAAGAGATTAGCGGTGGAATGAATTTAGGAATACCATTATTCTCACTCTTAATCGGATTAATAAGTTGGGCGATGTAGCCAAAATATAAATTTGGTAATTGTATAATAAAACGATTAATAAATGAGTATCTATAAAAACATTAGAGCTGCAATTTTATCAAATATTGTAAAACCTGCAGATCGTTCGATTGGTATAGAAATAGAATCAATAATCTATACTAAGCATGATACAAGAATTCCAATAAACTCTGATCATGAATATTGTGCCATAAAATTTGTAAATATTATGAATGAAAAAGTTGGTAATAATGGGAATTATTCTCTGGAACCAGGAGGGCAAATAGAGTGGTCTAGTAAGCCGTATAAAGATTTAAACACATTACAGAAAGCTATAAAAAAACATAATAATCTTGTTTCTGGTAACTTGAAAAAAAATAATCTAAAATTAATAACATATGGTGTTGATCCCCTATTTAATCCAGATGATATTGATTTAATTGATCTCAAAAAATATCAGTTAATGGATAGGAGTATGGAGCGTAGTGGAAGTATGGGGAAATGGATGATGAGATGTACATCTAGCATCCAAGTGAACTTTGATGTGATAAACTCTCAAGAATTGGAAGAAATGGTTTTCATTGCAGATTGTCTTCATCCAGTTGCGGCATATTTATTTGCAAATAGTCCATTTCAGAATGGGG
>CAZEER010000048.1:0-16274 GCA_964511215.1 uncultured bacterium
CTGTTTCTGATGCGGGTGTTGCAGCGGAAGTTGCTTTGGCAGGTGTAAGTGGTGCGTGTACGAATGTGCTGATAAATCTCAACAGTGTTGAAGATAGTTCCTATTGTGATGAAATGAGGAATAAAGTAGAAGACATCATGAAAAAGGCGGAATCCCTACAAAAAGTTGTATTTGAAAAAACAATGAACATTATTAATGATTAAAGCGTTATCAGAAGATCTTCGGAATAAAATTTCTGCCGGTGAAGTAGTGGAGAGGCCAGCATCAGTCGTCAAAGAATTAATTGAAAATAGTTTAGATGCTGACTCTACGGAAATATTAATAGTAATTGAAAAAGGTGGTCATCAAACTATTCAAGTACGTGATAATGGAATAGGCATCCCATCTGAGCAATTACCAGCATCAATCATGCGGTATCATACCAGTAAAATAGAGACAGTTGATGATTTATATTCTATTAATACTCTTGGTTTTCGTGGAGAAGCTCTCTCAAGTATCTCATCTGTCTCAGAGATGTCTATTTTATCAAACAATGGTATTGATGAAGGTGCAGAATTAATTGTTGAAAATGGACGTACTGGTGAAATTCAACCTGCTGCGAGTTTGAGAGGAACGACTATAACGATTCGTGACCTTTTCTATAATACTCCGGCCAGGAAAAAATTTTTAAAAACTCCTCGAACAGAATTAAGGAAAATTGTTGATATTGTCAGGTGTTTTGGATTAGCGTTCCCAGAAGTTGAATTTAAACTTATATCAGACAACCGAACTATTTTTCATATAATGCCTGAACCATTAGAAATTAGAATAAATAATCTCCTTGACCCTACATATTCTAGAAATCTTCTCCAATTGAATATGACAAAAGGAGATTATTCATTCTCAGGTTTTGTAGGTAATCTTAATCTAGTTAGATCTCGTCCTGGTGAACAGTATTTATTTTTAAATCGTCGCTTTATTAAAGATCGTCTTTTGAATAGATCAGTATATAATGCATACGAATCATTGATTAAAAGAGGTGAATTTCCATTTTTTGTAATTAATCTTATTATTCCGAATGATCAGATAGATGTCAATGTACATCCTATGAAGACTCAAGTTAGATTCAAGGATGAATGGCGAGTTTTTAATGTATTAAAATCATGTGTCAATGAAGCTCTAAGTTCAATATTAGATACGGTGCCTGGATTTGATATATCATTCCAACAAAAAAATGATGGATATTCACTTAATAAGCCATTTCGTTTACCAAATGAAACAGTACCATCTGATCCTAATCAAAGTACTGTAGATCTGCAGATCTCGAATTCTATAACGCCATCTAGAGGTAATATTCAGCGTGCAAGAGAATACGTTTCGCAATTAGCAGAATCGACCTCAGATGCCCAAGAAGGAATTGCTACAGAAAATATTTGGCAGGTTCATAAAAAATACATTATTTCTGAAATTAATAGCGGTTTAGTAATCATTGATCAGCATGTTGCCCATGAACGTGTTCTTTATGAAGAAGCTTTGAAAGCTTTTGAATCAACTTCTTTGGCATCACAGACTCTCCTTTTTCCAGAAACGATTGCATTTTCTCATGATGATTTTGATTCTTTATTAGATATATTACCTTATCTGGAAAAAATTGGCTTTAAAATAAAAAAGAAAGATGAGACATCAATCAGAATTGATGCAATTCCTTCGGAAATGGCACTTGGTAATGAAAAAAATGTTATCCGAGAAATTCTAGATAACTTTTTAAAAGAACAAAAAAAATATAGTTCATTTCAAGAAGGACTTGCGGCAATGTTTGCTTGTAAGGCAGCTATAAAAGCAGGTGATTCATTAATGAGAGAGGAAATGCAAGAACTGATCAATCGTCTTTTTTCTACAAAACACCCATATTATTGTCCTCATGGTCGACCGATTATAGTTCAGATGTCTCTCGATGAATTAGATAGCCGATTTGAAAGACATTAATCCAATTCTTTTGGCTTTGTTAACCATGCCAATTTTCCTAAACCAAAGCTAGCATCTTTCCACCTTTTTATGTCAAAATCAATCCTAGCCATAGAAGCCGTTGGAAACTTACACCATATTGAATTAGTGGATTCTGAAATAAAGGATGAAAAAGTAGGCTCGTGCCCAACTAGGCAGACCATATCTAATTTAGGATCCAGTTGATGTACAATAGAGAGTAGGGTTTCTGTGGAACAAAGATAAATATTATTATTAAGTGAAATATTGATATTCCATTTACCATATTCTAGTGCGATCTCAGCTGTTTTTTTAGCCCTTAATGCTGTTGAAGATATAATTTTATTAGGTATCTGATTTATACTCAATAGGTAATTACCCATCTTTTTAGCACTTGTTATCCCTTTTTTTTCCAGTGGGCGATCATGATCTGAACCATAATTTGTATCCCAATCAGATTTCCCATGTCTAAATAAAATAATTGATTTCATGTTTTATTTAAGTACGATGGTTCTATTTTTTGCTTAAAAGCATTTACTTTTACTTTATTATTTAAAATTTGTTTCATCTCTGGTAGCGACTGAATTTTTTGTACAATATCCATTCCTGATATTACTTTCCCAAAAGCGGCAAAACCTTGTCCGTCAGGATTACGTTTCCCTTGAAAATCAAGATCAGGTTGATCATTTATGCAAATAAAAATTTCTGAACTAGCAGTCCCTGGTTCGGACCTTGCCATTGAAATAGTACCGTCTAGATGTTTAATACCTGTGAATTCAGTTGTCTCATGCGGAATAGGTGGTAATTCGCTAGGATGTTTTTCAAAACCGAGACCACCCTGAATGACTTCGATTTTAATATTATTATATGGTTGGTTATCAATATGTACTACTCGATAAAAGTGAAAATCATCATAGCGGTTTTCATTTATATATTGTAAAAAGTTATTGACTGTTATAGGTGCTTTTTCTGGATAGAGTTCTAATTGGATTTTACCAATCTCAGTATTCATTTGAATAAGAATAGTTTTTTCCTTATGGCAGGATAATAAAATTAGGATTAAAAATATATGCAAATTCTTCATAGTCAACTCAATTAATCTATGATATAATAATAGCTCTAATATAAGATTTAAAATTGGATTAGTGTTTAAAGATAAGAATAACTCTAAATTTTAGTATGCCAACACTAATTGAAATACAGGAAGCTTATCAAAGGATAAGACCATTTATCCATTATACTCCCGTGCTTACTAATTCAAGTTTAAATAATCTAGTTGGCTCTGAACTATTTTTTAAATGTGAAAATTTTCAAAAAGCAGGATCTTTTAAAATACGAGGTGCAACTAATGCGGTATTACAATTATCTCAGGAAGAAATAAATCGTGGTATTGTAACTGCATCATCGGGTAACCATGGAGCTGCATTAGCCATGGCTGTATCAAAAAGAGGCGGTATAACAAAAGTAGTAATGCCTAATAATACGCCTAATATAAAGGTTCAAAATGTAAAGCGAAATGGTGGAAGAATCATTTGGTGTGAACCAAATCAAGCTTCAAGAGATTTTGTGTTAAAAGAAATTTTGGAAGAAACAGGATCTATTTTAATTCATCCATACAATGATAACCAAATCATTACGGGTCAAGGTACCGCTGCGATGGAATTATTAAATGATTACCCAGATTTGGATGTAATAATAACGCCTGTCAGTGGTGGAGGTTTATTAGGAGGGACACTCTCATGTGTTAAAGAGCTCAATCCAAATATTCTTGTCTATGGTGCTGAACCAAAGGAAGCTGACGATGCATATCGCTCCCTTTATTCTGGTAAGATTGAGTCTAATATAACCACCGATACTATTTGTGATGGATTGAGAGCTCAAATAGGGACGATTACTTTCCCAATAATTAAAGAAAAAGTTGACGGTATTATTACCGTTAAAGAAAATGTAATTATTGAGGCTATGCATATGGTTTGGGAAAGATTAAAAATTGTTGTTGAACCTTCTTGCTCGATAACACTGGCGGCTTTATTTAACCGGAATGAAAATCTTCAAAATAAAAAAGTGGGACTTATAATGTCTGGGGGAAATGTAGATCTAAATAATCTACCATGGTGATTTTTTCGGTTTTACAAATTCTAAATCTCTAAGTACAAGTCTTTTTTTTAGAATGCTCCTTTTTTGAATCACAATATTTATCGAGAGTTTCTTATAATGACCTAAATTATTTTTTATCATGGTCTTAATCCCACCAGACATAGAAAAATTCAATATAAGTACCATTTATGACTATTTCTTTTTCTATATTTTATTAAATCTTGAAAAGATATTTTCTTTAATTTATATTGATTTATGAACAAGATTGTAACCATTATTGGTCCGACTGCCAGTGGAAAAACATCTCTAGCCATTAGATTAGCAAAAAAATTAAATGCTGAGGTAATAGGTCTTGATTCTAGGCAGATATATAGAGGAATGAATATTGGGACTGCCCAACCAAGTAAGATAGAAATGGCTGGGATTAATCACCATTTAATTGGTTGTCAGGACCCAGCCAAACCTATTTCAGCTGGTGAATATGGTGTAATGGTAAAAGAAACTATAAAAGATATCCAGGGAAATGGGAAAATACCTATTATTTGCGGTGGTGCAGGGTTGTACTATAGAGCTATTTCAAAAGGAATCTTTAAAGAAAGTGTGTCAAATCTACCTATTCGTGGCAGATTGGAAAAATTATATGATGACAATCCGATGATATTAATAGAACGCCTAAAAAATATTGATCCAAAATATTCAGAGATTGTTCATATTAATAATAAAAAAAGATTAATAAGAGCATTAGAAATATTTGAGGCTACAGGTAAATCACCTAGCGAACATTTTCAGAATCAAAAATCAAAATTTTCTAATCAGTTAAATTTATTTACTATTTTATTAAATTGGGAAAGAGATGACCTGAATAATCGGATTGTAAAGCGAACAAAGAAAATGTTTAAAGATGGATGGATTAATGAAGCTAAGTTACTTTTTGAAGCGCAGGAAAAAGGGGGAACAGTTTTCCCTGCCTTGGATTCTATAGGATATAGACAAATATTTCATTACCTAAAAGGAACAATGATTTTTGAAGAGATGTATGAAGATATTATTATAAAAACGCGCCAATTTTCCCGTAGACAAATCCAGTGGTTTAAAAAAGAACCAGTAGATTTATTTATTGATATGAATAATATTGAATGCAAAAAACTAGATGAAATACTTTATTGTTTTTTAGTTCCATTAATCTAAGTTAAGTGTCTTTATGACCCTTTAAATTGGTCCAGTGAGGCTAGAAAGGGCAGAGAATAATCCTCCGTATTAGAGAATATATCTTTGCCGGGGGTTTTTTTTTAATTCAAGGAGTATTAATTGAATAAAAAAACCATCATGGATATTTTTGCGATAGAACGTTCTATCACAAGGTTAAGTCATGAAATTCTTGAAATTAATAATAATAATGAAATTATTTTGGTGGGGATACATCGTCGCGGTGTCCCATTAGCTGGAAGGATAAGAAAAAAAATATTTGAAATAAGCGGTTTAGAAATACAACAAGGATCTTTAGATATAACATTTCATCGTGATGATTTCCGTAAAAGGCTGGTTATGCCTCAGGTTAGAGGAACAGATATATCATTTTCATTGGATGGGAAAATTGTAATATTGATTGATGATGTATTATATACGGGTCGCACTATTAGGGCAGCTCTGGATGAACTAAACAGTTTTGGAAGACCTGCAAAGGTACAATTAGGTGTATTAGTAGATCGCGGGCATAGAGAACTTCCCATAAAGGCAGATTTTATAGGGAAAAATATTCCCACACATGAAGGCGAACATGTTAGTGTGGCTTTAGAAGAAATTGATAATAATGATTCTGTAATTCTTATCATGAATAAGGAATAGCTATGTTAAAACAAAAACATTTACTTAGTCTAGAAAATTATCCAGCAGAAGACATACAAACCATTATAAATACAGCGTTTAACTTTCGTGAAGTATTAGATCGCCCAATAAAAAAAGTGCCATCTTTGCAAGGAGTGACAATAGTTAATCTTTTTTTTGAAAATTCTACTCGAACAAAAATTAGCTTTGAATTAGCACAAAAACGATTGAGTGCTGATACTATTAATTTTTCTGCATCATCTAGCAGTTTGAAAAAAGGTGAGAGTTTTAAGGACACTGCTCAAAATATTGAAGCGATGAAAATCGATGCGGTTGTTATTCGTCACCCTGCTCCTGGTGCATCCAAAAATTTAGCTGAGTTTATTGATTCAATCATTATTAATGCTGGTGATGGAACACATGAGCACCCTACTCAGGCGATATTGGATATGATGAGCCTCTATGAAAAATTTGGAAGACTAAATAATCTAAAAGTAGGCATTATTGGAGACATAGCACATAGTCGTGTTGCATTGAGTAATATATATGGATTAACAATAATGGGAGCAAAAGTCAAACTTTGTGGCCCTCCGAATCTAATACCACCATTCCTTGATGACTTAGATGTAGAAGTGAATCATAATATAGATGATGTAATTGAGTGGGCGGATGCTTTAAATGTACTGCGTATACAAAGAGAGAGGATGGGGCGATCATTGATACCATCAGCAAGAGAATACAGAGAGAAATTTGGCATTACACAGGAGAGGCTGAATTATCATAATAAAAATATTGTCATTATGCACCCTGGGCCCATAAATCGAGGAATTGAAATTGATGGTTCGGTGGCTGATAGTAAAAGTGCAATTATATTAGATCAAGTATTAAATGGAGTAGCTTCCCGTATGGCTATTCTATACCTATTATGTGGGGGTAAATCTAATGAGATGGAAGTGAAATAATGGATATTAAAGCATTATCAAAAAATACAGTATTAGAAAATGGACAAATTATTGATCCTTATAATAAAAAAATGTTTAAAGGAGATATTTGGATTAAAGATGGTAAGATTGCAGGTATTGATAATTTTAATTTCCCGAAATCATCCAAAATAATTGATTGTTCTGGTAAAATAATAACACATGGTTTTTGTGATTTGCATGTACATTTTCGTGAACCGGGTAATGAAGCCAAAGAAACACTATATACGGGATCTCTTGCTGCAATGTCTGGTGGGTTCACACGGGTTTGTGTTATGCCTAACACCAACCCTCCACTTGACTCTCCTGAGTCAATTACATTCATTAATGAAAAAGCTGAAGAGTGTCCAATCTATATTCATCCAATTGGTGCCATAACAAAAAAACAAAATGGTACTAACCTTACAGAAATGGGTTTAATGTATGATCAAGGTGCAGTAGCCTTTAGCGATGATGGATTACCCTTACAAGATGGAGCTATGATGAGGATAGCTCTAGAATATTCTACCATGTTAGGTGTCCCAATTATTAATCATGCTGAAGATGAATGTCTCAGGTCTAATGGAGTAATGCACGAAGGGAAAATTTCCGCGCGTCTTGGACTAAAAGGTAACCCGGATTTAGCAGAATCTTCCATGGTGCATCGAGACCTCGAACTAGCTGAGTTTACAGGTGCTAAACTACATGTTCCTCATGTTAGTTCTGAAAAAGCAGTAGCACATATTAGTCAAATGAAATTAAAAAATAAAAATGTTACAGCAGAAGTGACACCCCATCATCTTTATTTTAATGATGAGGCTCTTATTTCTTACAATACAAATTTGAAGGTGGCACCACCGATAAGAACAGAAAAAGATAGGACTTCTCTTATCCAAGCGGTTAAGACAGGTATTATCGATTGTATTGCAACAGATCATGCACCACATAGGAAAGAAGATAAGGAGACTACATTTGATTTTGCTTCATTTGGAATGATTGGTTTAGAATCTTGTTTTGGTATTGTAAATAAAATTCTTGGTAGGGACAGTGGGATTGGATTAAATGATTTGATTAGTCTTTTAACTGTAAATCCAAGATCGATAATGGGATTTAATAATGATTTATTTATCATTGGAACCCCGGCAGAAATCACCGTTCTTGACCCAAAATGTGATTGGGTTTTTCAAAAGAACCATGTTAAATCAAAGTCTATAAATTCTCCTTATTTTGGTCATCAGCTTAAAGGGAAGGTACTAATAACAATTTCTCGTGGGAAAATATATTATCAAGAATAAACATTATTGGATAATTTTATTGACTTAGCGACGATCTAAACTCTAAGTTCCCGGGCTTTATTCGAATTGAAATGAAGACGATATCAATAAAAAAATCAGAAATAAATAAGGGTTGGTGGGTTGCAGATGCAGATGGCCAGATATTAGGCAGGTTTGCTTCAAGAGTGGCTCAAGTACTTCGTGGCAAACATAAACCTGATTTTACACCTCATATGGATATGGGTGATTTTGTCATTGTAATTAATGCAGATAAAATAAAAGTGACTGGAAATAAAGAAACAGATAAAAAATATTTTAGACATACTGGTTACCCAGGAGGTGCTAAACAGGAATCTTTAGCAGCCATTAGAAGAAGTCAACCTGAAAGGATTGTTAAAAATGCAGTCAGCGGAATGTTGCCACATAATCGTTTAGGCAGGAATATATTAGCACATTTAAAAGTGTATAATGGGGCTGATCATCCCCATTTAGCACAACAGCCAAAAAAATTAAAATTTTAAAATTAAGATGTCTGAACTAACACTATATGGTACTGGAAGAAGGAAACGCTCAATTGCACGTGTTTTTTTAAAACAGGGAAAGGGTAATATTACAATTAATGGGAAATCATACAAAGATTATCTATGTAGAGACACCTTAGCAACCATAGTTATGCAACCATTGGTAGCAGTAGATTCTGAAAAGGCCTATAATATTAATATTAATGTTCAAGGTGGTGGTTTGACTGGTCAAGCTGGTGCCATCAGATTGGGGATCTCAAGAGCACTATTAGGTGTTAATGAAGACTTTAGAAATATTCTAAAACAAAAAGGGTTTTTAACGAGAGATGCTCGCAAGGTGGAGCGAAAAAAGCCTGGTCAACCAGGAGCTCGGAAAAATTTCCAATTTTCTAAGCGATAAGTACAATATATGGGTCAAGTAAAATTTGAAGATCTTTTAGGTAGCGGAGCCCACTTTGGACATGTTACCCGCAAGTGGAATCCTAATTTTAAACCATATATTTTATTAGAAAAAAATGGTGTTCATATCATTAATCTTGAATCTACGATTGATGCCATAGATAAAGCCTGCAATTATGTTAAAGATGTCACATCTAAAAATGGTGAGATTCTATTCGTAGGTACAAAAAAGCAGGCCCAAGATATTGTTCAACAAGAAGCAGATAAATGTTCAATGTTTTATATAGTGGAGCGTTGGCTTGGCGGAACTCTTACCAATTTTTCAACAATCAAAAAAAGTATAAAAAGACTAAAACTTTTAGAGAAAGAAGGTTCCAATTTATATGAGAATATGACGAAAAAAGAGACCCAAATGTTAAATCGGGAAAAATTAAAATTAGCAGACCAGCATCGTGGTATTAAAGATATGCGCCGGCTACCAGAATTAGTAATCGTTGTTGATGCTCAATACGAAGATACTGCAATTCAGGAAGCAAGACGTCTTGATATACCCATTATTGCAATTGTAGATAGTAATACAGATCCGCAAAAAGTAGATTATCCTATTCCTGCAAATGATGATTCTATGCGTACAATCCATTTAATAATTGCTGCTTTGTCTGATGCCGTTTTAGAAGCAAGGGGAAAGTTGCCAGATAGTAATGAAGATGACAAGAATGGTGAAAATAGTGATCAACATTTAGAAGAAAAACCAACTTTGCAATCTGACACTAGTTATCCAAAACATTCAAATGAAGAAGAATAATATATGAATATTGAAGCTAAGCTTGTAAAGTTGTTGCGTGATAAAACTGGTGCTGGTATGATGGATTGTAAGAATGCACTTGTTGAATCAAAAGGAGATTTAAATAAAGCAGTTGATTATCTGAGAAAAACAGGTGTAACAAAAGCTGAAAAAAAGGGTACCCGAGAGACTAAAGAAGGTCTTATATATTCTTATATACATGCTGGTGCTCGTTTAGGTGTCCTTCTAGAAATAAACTGTGAAACAGACTTTGTCGCTAAAACTGAAGGATTCTCAGAATTGGCTCATAATATTGCAATGCAAGTCGCAGCAACAAATCCAATGGCATTAGATCAGGATAATTTAGATGTGAATGTCATTAATCGCGAAAAAGAGATTTATAAAGATCAAGCTAAATCTGAAGGTAAACCTGATAATATTATTGAAAAGATGGTAGAAGGTAGATTGCAAAAGTTTTTTCAAGAATCTTGCCTAATGGAGCAGACTTACATTAAAGACCCTAATAAAAAGATAAAAGACCTCATAACTGAAAATATCGCAACTCTTGGTGAAAATATAAGTATTAATCGATTTATCCGTTTTGCAATTGGAGAATCATTGATTAGTACTAATGGAAAAGTTTAATATTTAAATGGCAGGCCCAGTTTTCCAACGAGTTTTGCTGAAACTCTCAGGAGAATTTTTGGCAGGTAAAAGTGGGTTTGGAATTGATCCCGAGAAAGCATCCTTTTTAGCTAATGAGGTGAAGTCTATCCATGATCTAGGGGTAGATATAGGTCTAATAATTGGAGCTGGCAATATTTTTAGAGGTATTCAAGCTGCTAGCCGAGGCATGGACCGTGTGACAGGAGATTATCTAGGAATGCTAGCAACAATTATGAACGCTATTTCAATCCAGGATGCATTAGAAAAGGGAGGATGTGAGACCCGAACCCTTTCTGCAATTAATATATCACAGATAGCAGAACCCTATATACGACGCAGAGCAATCAGGCATTTAGAAAAGAAACGTGTTGTGATTATTGCGGGAGGTACTGGAAACCCGTTCTTTACCACTGACTCAGCTGCCGCACTTCGTGCTACAGAATTGAGTGCAGAAATAGTAATTAAAGGAACTAAAGTAGACGGCATCTATGATAAAGATCCATTAAAACATAAAGATGCGGTAAAATTTGATAATATTACCTTTTCTCAAGTTTTGAAGGATAGGTTAAGGATTATGGATCTTACAGCGATAACACTATGTCAAGAGAATAAACTCCCAATTAATGTATTTAATATTAATAAAGCAGGATACTTGAAACAACTGGTCATGGGTGGTAAAATTGGTACATTGGTATCGGAGTAATTTATGATTGAAGATATTCTTAAAAATGTAATTCAACGTATGGATCAAGCAGTTATCCATGCTCAGGGTGAATTGAATAAAGTTCGAACTGGTAGAGCAAACCCTGAAATTTTTAATTCCCTAACCGTCAATTATTATGGGACAAAAACACCATTAAAACAAGTGTCAACTATTTCAGTCCCAGAACCAAGACTAATAACACTAACCCCTTATGAAAAAACATTAATTCCTATAATAGAAAAAGCTATAATGGATGCTAATATGGGTTATACTCCAGGTAATAATGGGACTGCAGTTTTGGTTCCTATTCCCCAATTAAGTGCCGAACGTAGAAAAGAATTAAATAAGTTTGTACACCAACTAGTGGAAGATGGGAGAGTTGCAATCAGGAATGTGAGGAGAGATGGTATCCATCAACTCCAAGATTTGCAAAAAGATGGGCATGTATCTGAGGATATTATTAAAGATAATGAATTTGAAATCCAAAAAATCACCGATGAACATATTTCAAGATTAAATACTATACAGGATGAAAAAGGAAAAGAGATTTTAGAAACCTAATTTCTTGATTATACTCTAAAGGTCTTTTTTAGTTGAGGACTAATCGCATTTTGACCAGCCACATTCACGGCATGTCAAACATCCACCCTCATTCACAACACTATGATTATGACACTCGGTGCATATCATACACTGCTGATTATCAAAATTTTCTTGGACTAAAGTAATTCTAGGTTTTTCTAAATTTTCACTATGTTGATCATTAAATGTATTTTCACCTTTCTCCGTTAAATAATCATCTAGGGCTTTGCCAATAGCATCTGGTGTCGAGAGGATTAACCTCCCATCTTCCCAAGTTGGGTTTGGACCAGAGATACCTTTTAACTGTCTAACAATAGCATGCGGATCTAAACCTGACCTAAGTGATAAGGATATTAGTCGACTAATAGCTTCTGATTGAGCCGCTGCATTTCCACCTGCTTTACCAATAGTTGTAAATACCTCACACAATCCATTCTCATCTTCATTAATTGTGATATAAAGAGTACCTTCCCCTGTCCTAATCCTACGCGTGACTCCAAAAGTTTGTGCAGGTCTACTTCGAGGACTTTTCTCAATACTTTTAGTGGAGAGATTCTCTGTCAACTTCTCATCATTGTCCTTATTCTCCGTAATTAAAATTCCCTCTCGACTTCCTTCTCGATAAACCGTAATTCCTTTAAGACCTGTTTCATAGGCGGTCATATAAATATCCGCGATAGTATCTTTGGTTATATCTTGTGGAAGATTTACGGTGGATGATATAGATGAGTCTATATGTTTTTGGATTTTTCCCTGCATACGAACTCTAAAATATGGATCTATGTTATGCGCTGTGACTACATATTTTGGCAAGTTATCATCTGTCCCAAATAATTTTTTTATAATTGGGTGATAAACTTTATACTCCTTAAATGTTTTACCATATCCACCGTCATTTTCTTTAACACGCCTTTTATAAGAGGTTGCAAAGATAGGCTCAACACCAGATGTAACACGAGCAACTATAGCACCACTTCCTGTAGGAGCAACTGTGGTAATTGTACTATTACGGATCCCAAATTTCTTAATCTTGTTTTGCATAGATTTTGGTAGATTTTTAACAAATTTACTTTTTGAATATCCTGTCCAATCAAAATTGGGGTATGCTCCTTTTTCCTTTGCAAGTGCAATGCTTTCCTCGTATGCAGTGTCTCTAAAGATCTGCATAATCTGGTCTATAGTCTGCAATGCATCTTCACTATCATATTGGATACCCATTCGCACTAGCATATCTCCTAAACCTAAAATACCAAGTCCAACACGCCGGTCATTAGTTGCATTTTCTTTTTGATCCTCTAGTGCATGTCGATCCATATTATAGTCAACAACATTATCTAGGAATCTTGTTCCAATACTAACTGTCTCTTTGAATTCATCAATTAAAAAGTTTCCATTTTCATCTACAAATCTTTCAAGATTCACAGCCCCGAGATTACAGCAACCTCCGTCAGGAAGTGGTTGCTCTGCGCATGGATTTGTTGAAATAAGTGGAGAGCAATATTCCGCATTATGATAGTCTTTCATGGTATCCCAAAATAGCAACCCAGGTTCGGCACTAGCATGAGCATTACTAATAATTTTTTTCCATAGATCTTTAGCTTTTATAGTTTCATATATTTCATTATTGTATTTTAAGTCAAATTCCTGGTCATTTTTTATTGCTTCCATAAATTCGTGTGTGAGCAATACGGAGATATTAGAATATTTAACCATATCAATGTCACCAGTTTTAATTGTAATAAATTTTTCTATGTCAGGATGATCAATTCTCAGTGTTTGCATATTTGCCCCTCGTCGACCATGCTGAGCTATTGTATTAGTATTTTCACTAAAAAGATTCATAAATCCAGTGGGCCCGCATGATTCTCCACCTGTACCATTTATTTCTTTTCCGGCCGGTCTTAAAATTGAAAGATCATGTCCACATCCACCGCCAAATTTATAAGTTAATGCTTCATTTATTATTGTATCATATATTGATTTTATGGAATCATCACGCACTGCTACTACATAGCAATTATTTAAGGTTGTTGTGATATCTTCTCTACCTGCACCATGCATGATTCTACCTCCCGGAACAAACTTGAAATCCTCAAGTATGGATAGAAATTTACCCTCCCATTTTTTCCGTGAAGTTTTTGTTCTTTCAACGGATGCTAATGCGTTTGCTTGCCTTGCCCAAAGTTCAAATGGATGTTTTTCCCAAGGTGCTAAATATTTCTGTTTTAGAATATCTGATCCTAATGTATCCTCGTTATAATATTCTTCGATTGTATATTTTTTAGGTATGTCACCTTCTTTTAATGGGATTAGGGAATCAGGTGGAGAAGCAATCGGATTTTTAATAGATTCCGAACCAATTTGATTTACGGAAAGATCAAGCTCCATTGCTTCGGCCATTCGGTATTCCTTTATTTTCGTAGGTATGTAACCCACAGTTTTTCTGTTTAATCAACAAAAAGGGATGACAATTAAAAGTGTAATAAATCTTTTGGTTGGCTAAAACGAATATAGAAAATTGATATTAAATGATTCAAGTATTAATGAGAAAAAAAACAAAATTTCTTATCAAATATTTTGGAAAAATATGTTTGGAAGTAGCTAAGCTATCCTTATCAATTTTCTCCAAATTTTAAATATTAATTAATATTTGGTAAATAAGCGGGTGTCGTATAATGGCTATTACCCCAGCTTCCCAAGCTGGAGACGTGAGTTCGATTCTCATCACCCGCTCTCTAATAATAATCAATCAATAAAGGAACATCATATGAAGGATTTAATCGGAGCGATCCTTGTCCATATTTTTTTTGCAATTATACTAATCTGGCTAATCTTTAAAATATCAGGGTGATTATAATTAATGTCCAAACCTGTTATCGCCATTGTAGGAGTTCCAAATGTTGGAAAGTCTACTTTTTTTAATCGTGTATTAAGTAATCGACGTGCTATAGTTGATAAGGAAGAAGGTATAACCAGAGATCGTATTTATGGAGAGATGGAATGGTGTGGGCAGTCTTTATGTTTTATAGATACTGGTGGATACATTTCGGATGATGTAGATTTTTTTAATAAAGCTGTAAGACTACAGGCCGCTGAGGCAATAGCCGAGGCAGATTTAGTCCTTTTTATGGTGGATGGGATTAAAGGTCCTTCTCCAACTGACAAAGCTCTTGCGCAGTTTATACGAGAGAGTGGAAAAATTTGTATCCTAAGTGTTAATAAATGTGATGAATATAATTCTGAAAATCGCATTAACCAGTTTTTTGAATTTGGATTCAAAAATATTTTACCAATATCTGCTTTAAATGGGAGGCTTACGGGTAATTTACTTGATGCAATCTTAGAGTTATTGGATCTTTCAAAGTTTAATGAAAAAATATCAAAAGACGACATCCTAAGGCTTGCAATTGTGGGTATGCCTAATGTAGGAAAATCATCTTTGACAAATGCACTTCTTCAAAAGGATAGAAGTATTGTTACTTCTAAAGCAGGTACAACAAGGGATGCTATAGATGCTAATGTAAAATGGTATGGGAATGAAATAATACTCGTTGATACTGCTGGGATAAGAAAATTAACAAAGTTAAAAGATAGGATTGAATTTTATTCGACTATTCGTACCAAAAAGGCTATTAAATCTTCTAATATTGTTTTAACACTTGTTGATGCACAAAAAGGGTTTGGAAGACAGGATAAGAATATTATTGATGATGTGATTAAACAAGGTAAAGGACTGGTTATTATTGTAAATAAATGGGACCTAGTGGATAAAGAAACTTATACAATGAAAAATTTTGAAGTCCATATTAGGAATCAGTTTAAAACTTTAGATTACTATCCTATTATATTTATTTCAGCACTTACAAAAAGACGTATCCACCGTGTTTTAGAAGTTGCTTGGGAAGTGTATGAGAGAAGTAATAGTATAATATCAACAAAAAAATTAAATGATGTTCTAAAAATTATTTTTAAAAAAAATCCACCCCCCATAGAGAAAGGTAAATCGATACAAATAAAATATGCAACACAAGTGAGTAATAATCCATTGATAATAGCATTTTATATGAATAACCCTAAAAAACTAAAAATTCAATATCGACGCTATTTAGAAAATCAGTTAAGAAAATATTTTGATTTTATTGGTATCCCAATTTTTTTATCATTTCGCCGGAAATGAACCTTTTTAAACCTGAGAATGCCCAAACAGCAGTTGTTAAAATAAAAAAATCAAAGTTTATTTCATATTTGCGTGGCTGTGATTATACAACTGAATTTAAATCATGGCTTTCTCGCGTTAGAAGAGATCATTATGATGCATCACATTTTTGTTGGGGTTATGCAATAGATAAGAATCACAAACTAGAGTATCATTCATCAGATGCAGGTGAACCAACGGGTACTGCAGGAAAACCTATCCTGCAATCAATTAAAAAAAATAAATTGGTACAAAGTGGATTAATTGTAGTTCGATATTTTGGTGGTAAGAAATTGGGTAAGAGAGGG
>CAZEER010000048.1:16374-18245 GCA_964511215.1 uncultured bacterium
GCTGAGATGCAAAAAATAAACACAAATAGTATGGAAAATTAAAGGTTGCAAGATTCTTGTATAAATATCGCCCAAATTGTCATGGCGAATAAAACTATTTTACTTTTATTGTATTGGAATAAAAGTGGTTTCAGACCAATCCTTCAAGTTCTCAGAAGTGTAGACTATACCTGATTTAGTCACTGCGCTAAAATATTGTTTTATATCCTCACCATATACAACTCTTTTTATCGATATAAAATCAGTTTTATTGCCAATTTTGGTAACTAACTCTATGGAACTACCTAAGGACTGTGGGTTTTTATTTTCAAGTTTAAATAACCGACCAAAATTAGTGATGTATATAAAACCAGTGATTGTTGGTGCAAATCCAAAGCTATAAGATGCAGATCCAACGATGAATTCTTTATTTGATGTTTTATTTTTATTGATTAATTCTTGAATATTTTTTAGTTCTTCCTTACTTAAACCTTTTCCTGGTTTACCGTTTTCCCCAGGAAGACCTGGATCACCTTTTATGCCTTGAGGACCAGGCTCACCTTTTGGGCCTCTAGGGCCAGCAGGACCTTCAGGTCCTAGCATATTTTTTGGTATACACCCAAAAAGTAAAATAATATAAAATATATAGAGTGTTTTTAATCTCATGTATTGGGGAATAGGTATGGCAATGCCCTAGAATACGCCATAGCCATAATAATGAGAAGCTCAGATAATAATGCTATTATAAAATAAAAGGTAGATATTCTGATATTCTTATTTTTTTCTAGATTTATTTTTCCAAGTGCAAAGACTTGTGATGCAAACATCTGGTATAACTGGTCATCACTTTTTGTCATAGATTTTAAATAAAAAGCATATTCTTCAGGTGTACTAAATTGGCTAATTCCAGCAAAAAAGGTAGGGTTAATAATTTCATTTTTTTCCACATTTTCATCTTCCACTTTTGATTTATGGTTACGGATTCTTGGAAGTATTACTCGAACCAGATAATATAGAGTCCCCATTGCTGATGTGAAGTATATAATCATCATCGAAAAATTAAAGGAATTCATTTGAATCTTCGGGAAATGAACTATAAAAAAGACCATAAAAACCCCTAGAATAGACAAAAGTGTGAAGGCTTTCTGATCAGTTCTTTGAATTACTTGTTGCTCTCCAGATAGAACCTGAAGCAATGCATTAAATTCTTTTCCTGTTTCCATGTTATTATATGAGCTTGATACGAAAATTTTACAATAGCTTTAAATTATTATAAAGTTAATAGAATGCAAAAGACAAATAATTTTATTTGTGTATTAAATTAACGGACAAGTAGCCTTGTAAATTGTAAAATTATCGCATAATATTTTGTGCGAATTTTACCATAAAAATTTATTTTGATCGCGGGGTGGAGCAGTCTGGTAGCTCGTCGGGCTCATAACCCGAAGGTCGGAGGTTCGAATCCTTCCCCCGCTACACTTGAGAAAACCAGAATCTCCTCAATTAGCCCTCTGAAATGAGGGCTTTTTTGTTTTACGTTTAGTTTCGTTTGTTTTCGTTTAATCATCTTTAGTTGGTCACACTATGGTCACACTAATCCATACTTTGGTACCTGATTTACATACTGCATCGCTAAATCAAAATTCGGATGAGTATATATTTTTGTAGTAGTAGAAGCATGAGCTAACAGCTTCTGTCTATCCTCAATTTCCATCCCTAATTCTAATAAACTTTGATTAAACGTATGTCAAAAGCCAAGAATGTGGGGCTTGTTGTAATTATTTTTTATACTAAGTGGTGCTAAGAATACTTTGAATATTTTTCAATATTTTTATTATTGATTTATATTTTATATAGAGAACTAATTGTTGCAGCTTTTACCTTTTCCCCAG
>CAZEER010000049.1:0-3036 GCA_964511215.1 uncultured bacterium
GTTATTTTACACATATCTTTTTCTAAAGACATTGCAACTTGATGCGTAGACTTATTTGAAAAAATTGAAACTCTACGTATTGCTCCTAATAAAATTTCTTTTTCTATATTCAGTGTCTTATCATTTTCCTTTGGTATAACGCTCTCATAATCAGGAAACCTTTCATCTATAATTCTTGTTAAGACAAGGTCGTTGTTTATTTTGGCTGTTAGGTGACCCTCCCCAACAACAAGCTCAATTTCTTCTGCGGAAAGTTGGGTGGACATATATGACATAAATTTTCTAGGTACAATAATTTCTCCACTAAACCCCGATGTTTTAAAATCTGTTCTTGAGTATTTTACAAGACGATGACCATCGGTTGAAACGGCTGTTACCCCAGAGTTTGAAAACTGCATTAACACGCCTGTTAAGGCTGGCTTTAGTTCATCTTTACTAACCGCAAAAGACGTTGCATTAATAACGTCCCTTAAGATACCTCCGTTGGTTTTAATATTTACAGATTCTTTTTGCTCAGGAGTTGCGGGAAATTCTTCAGCTGGTTTTGCCATAAGATCATATGTCCCGAGATCTGTGGCAATTGTAGCTTTGTTTTTTTCATCCACAGCTAAGGTTAGCCTGGCGTCAGGAAGTTCATTGGTAATATCTAAAAGTGTTTTTAATGGAAGGGCCGACAGACCTGGGGCTTCAAGGCTTGATGGAATTTCAACTTGAATTGTAATTTCAAGGTCTGTTGCTTTTAAAGTGGTTTTATCTTTTTTAGCAGCTACAAGAACACACCCCAGAATCGGAAGTGTGGAACGCGTGGGAGACGCTTTTGATAATTTTTGAAGGGCTTTTTGTAACTCAGATTTGGATGTGGAAAATTTCATATTTTTTTATTATACCAGAACACCTAGAAAGTTTATCTTAATGGGCGAAGTGTTGACAAACAAAATACCAATGTGGGGGTTTTTTTAAAAAAGGTTTTTGAATATTGTTTTATTTTTTTTTTAAATAAATCTTGGTATTAAAAAGTCTGTCTGCCTTGATTTGAATTTACAAAAAATGGAGGGTATATTTCTTTATACATTATCAATTATAATCCTAAAATTATAAAGTGGTTAGTTTTTTTATTCCTATAAATTGAAAAGGTTTTGATAAAAACAGATAAAATAATTTTTTATACGTCTTTGATCGTTTTATTATTGTTTGTTACGCCGATGATTATTTGGCCACAGGGTAGCCAAAAAACACTCTTCGATCTTAAGTTGTTTATTGAAAATATTTTTGGAAGCGTCTATCAACTTTTAACAGTTTCGGTTCTTGTTTTTGTGCTGTGGCTTGCGTTTAGTCCGTATGGCGCGATAAAGCTCGGTGATGAAAAGTTTAGATTTAAAACATTCAGCTGGGCTTCTATGCTGTTTTGCGCTGGAGTTGCCACTGGTATTTTGTATTGGGGTGCCATTGAGTGGGCATACTATTATAAATCTCCACCTTTTGGAATAACTCCAAAATCCAACCTGGCGATTGAGTACGCATCTACGTATGGATTGTTTCACTGGGGGGTTGCTGGATGGTCTTTTTATTGTCTTCCCGCCATTGCATTAGGATATGTTTATTATGTGAGGGGTATCCCCACGCTTAAAATTAGTAACAGTTGTCGTGGGTTATTGGGTCACCACTCAGATGGTTTTCTAGGGCAAATTATTGACGTTTTATTTATGGTTGGCTTGCTTGGTTCTACGGGAACCTCTATGGGGTTGGGAGTTCCAATGATAGCCTCTGGTGTTGAGTCTGTTTTTAACGTTCCTGATTCATTCATTCTGAAGCTTGTTGTGATCCTTTTTTGTGCATCAATATTCTCTGTTTCTGTTTATCTTGGATTGAAAAAAGGAATCAAAAACCTAAGCAACTTTAACACATCTGCTGCTTTTCTATTTTTAGTTTTTGTTTTTTTGGCGGGGCCCACCGTTTTTATCTTAAAAATGGGATTAAACAGCTTCGGCCTAATGGTACAAAATTTCTCCCGGATGCTAACATGGACAGACCCCCTAACAGACTCACGGTTTGTAGAGGATTGGAGCATTTTTTATTGGTCCTGGTGGATTGCCGTCGGCCCATTTAATGGTGTTTTTATTGCCAAAATATCCGGCGGCAGAACTATAAAGCAAGTTATACTTGGTGCGTTGTTTTTTGGAAGCTTTGGTTGCGCAATATTTTATAACATTCTTGGTAATTATGCACTTCACCTTGAGTTATCCGGTGTGTTTTTAACAACCTCGTTAATTGAAATTGGTGGAGGAGCACAGGCAATATCTGGAATAATTTCTTCATTGCCAGGTCAAAACATAACCCTTTTTTTCTTTACGGCAATGAGTGTTGTTTTTATGGCAACCACCTTTGACTCATCATCCTATGCGCTAGCGTCTTGCGCAACAGAAAGATTGGAGCCAAACCAAGACCCAGAAAGGTGGCAGCGGCTTTTTTGGGCATTTACTTTAATTCTTTTACCCCTTACTCTTATTTATATCGGTGGGCTAGACTCTCTGAAACTGGCTGTTTTAGTGTCTGCCCTACCGCTAAGTTTTGTTTATATTATCATGGCGCTATCTTTAGTCCTTCTATTAAAAAAAGACAGATCGTGACAAGTTTTCTAAATCGAACCCTTAATGTTGTTATTCCTGCTGGAGCATCTGGAATAGGCAGGTCTATTGCTGAAGCTTTTATAAATGAAAGTTGCACTGTTTTTATCTGTGATATTTCTAAAAAGTTTATTAGATCTTTTCAAAAAGATTATCCTAATGTATCTGTTGATCGGGTTGATGTCTCAAATCATGCAGATGTTGAATTGTTTTTTAAATCCATTTCATTAAAAACAGATAGAATTGATGTGTTAATTAATTGCGTTGGTATCGCTGGGCCCACAGATTTATTACAAAACATAACGGTAAAAGACTGGGACAAAACCATTTCTACAAACCTAAATGGAATGTTTTATGTTTTGAAAGAAGCAATACCTCTTCTAAAAAAATCCAGTTCTCCATCAATTATAAA
>CAZEER010000049.1:3136-6764 GCA_964511215.1 uncultured bacterium
ATTGACGGACACACAGAGGGTCTTTCAACAGAAATATAGGAGGCAATGTGAAAGCTGTCTGGTATAACAAGTTTGGCGCACCAGAAAAGGTGCTTGTTTTTGGAGACTATAAAGAGCCAATCCCAAAAGTAAATGAAGTTAAGGTTCGGGTCCGCGCTTCTGCCATTAACCCCTCTGATACCAAGAAAAGACTTGGAGCAAATCCAATGTTATTAGAAAGGGGAGCCGTAATTCCAAACAGTGATGGGGCTGGTGAAATTGTTGAAGTTGGTAAAAACATTTCACAAAAAAGAATTGGTGAGCGAGTTTGGGTTTTCAACGGTCAGTTTGGTAGACAAGAGGGGACATGTGCTGAATATATTTGTGTTCCCGAAAAACAAGCCGTTTCGCTTCCTGATAATATATCATTTGAAGAAGGGGCGATGATGGGCATACCCGCAATGACCGCCCACCGGTGTGTAACATCGGATGGATCCATTCGTGGCAAAACGCTACTTGTTACTGGTGGCGCAGGAAGAGTTGGGTTTTATGCTATACAGTGGGCTAAGCATTTTGGTGCAACCGTTATTGCCACTGGTTCTAATGTTGAAAGCGTGTTGAATTGTAAAAAGGCCGGTGCCGACTTTGTAGTTGACCACCCAAACCCAAGCACTGTAAATAAAATTCTCGACTTTACAAATGGTAAACAGGTGGATCATATTGTAGATGGTGATTTCGGGGTCAACTTAGAATCGGTCCTCGATTTGCTGAAAATTAATGGTGTTATTACCACCTATTCTTCTATGACAGATTTAAACCCTAAAATTCCTTTTATGCGCATGATGTTTATGGATCTAACAATAAGAATGGTTTTGGTTTATGTAATGCCTTGGAAGGCAAAGCTAAAAGCTATAAACGACATCACAGATTGTCTTAAAACCAATAAGCTGTATAACCGGATTGCAAACACATACCCCCTAGAAGAAAGCGCCGCTGCACATCAAGAAATTGAAAGAGGTAACAATTTTGGCTCGGTAATAATTAAAATATAAAGATGGTTCATAACAAAACGGCTACTTTAATAAAAACATGTTTGCTCTTTATAATTTGTTTATGTGTTTTTAATTGTAACAACACTGTGGAGTACTGGGAAAACCCGGGTGTTATTAGTAAAAACAAAGAGCTGGGGCACTCCACTCTAATCTCTTTTAATAGTTTAGCCGGAGCTTTTGATGGGTCAGTGGAAAAGTCGCCGAACTATTTTTCTTTAAATGGGGTTTGGAAATTTAAGTGGGTGGAAAAACCGGATGAGCGATCAAAAACCTTTTTCCTCCCAAGCTTTGACGATGTTTCTTGGAATAACATCTCGGTCCCAGGTTCTTGGCAGCTTCAGGGGTTTGGTCAGCCAATATACACCAATGTAAAGCATCCGTTTCCAGATCCTACACCGCCTTTGCCACCAAAAAACAACAACCCCGTTGGGTCATATAGGCGCACGTTTGTTTTGCCTAAAAACTGGATTGGGGGACAGGTTTTTATCCATTTTTCCGGGGTAAAGTCAGCTTTTTTTCTGTGGATAAATGGTGAAAAAGTTGGTTACAGTCAGGGTAGCATGACCCCCGCTGAGTTCAACATAACACCATTTTTAAAAGAAGGAGAAAACCTTGTAGCTGCACAGGTTTTTCGCTGGTCTGACGCCTCATACATAGAAGACCAAGATTTTTGGCGATTAAGTGGAATATATCGTGATGTTTATCTAGCACACACTCCCGACTTACACATAAGGCACCACAAAACAATAGGCTCTCTAGTTAATAATTATTTAGATGGGGAATTAGCTACAACAACACACATTAAGAACCATACAACATCAAAAACCGTGGGTGTTCTTACAGCTAGGCTCTATGATAGCTTTAACAACCTTGTTACCCAGGCTAAGCCTGTGAACAAATTATTAAAACCAAATGAAGAATCCCAAGTTGAGCTTAGACTAAATGTCGACGGTGTAAAGCCGTGGACCGCAGAAACGCCAAACCTCTACACCTTGGTTTTGTCCCTTGAAAACCAAAAAACTAAAACAACTGAATACATAAGTTGTAAAACGGGTTTTAGATCTGTTGAGTTGTCAGGTGGTCAAATGTTGGTTAATGGAAAGCCTATTATTTTAAAAGGCGTCAATCGACATGAGCACGACCCAGTGGCGGGAAGAACGGTTACAAAAGAATCTATGATAAAAGACATTAAACTAATGAAACAGTATAATATTAATGCTGTGCGCACATCGCATTACCCAAACCACCCAGACTGGTATAAGCTCTGTGATCAATATGGTTTATACCTTTACGATGAGATTAACATTGAGTCTCACGCTTTTTGGTCAAAGTTTACCCTTGACCCAAGGTGGAAAAAGGCTTTTTTAGAACGTGCGCAGCGGATGGTGTTAAGAGATATTAACCACCCATCAATTATTGTTTGGTCATTGGGAAATGAAGCTGGCTACGGTCCCAACCACGACTATATGGAAGAGTGGATTCGAGGATATGACCCCTCAAGACTAATTCACTATGAAGGAAAAGAGCCCGGCTATGGTCCAAAGCCAAACCACTTTGATATTATATCTAATATGTACGCATCTGTAGATCTAATGATTAAACTACACAACGAAAACCCAGACCGTCCCGTTATACTTTGTGAATATTCCCACGCAATGGGAAACAGCAACGGAAACATTTTTAAATATTGGGATGCTATCTACTCTTACCCCCGACTTCAGGGGGCGTTTATTTGGGATTGGGTAGACCAAGGACTATTAAGGTCTGACGATAAAGGATCTTATTATGTATACGGTGGTGATTTTGGCGAAAAAATACACGATGGGAACTTTTGTATTAATGGGGTAGTAACCCCGGATAGAAAACCAAAACCGGGGCTGTATGAAATAAAACACTTATCCCAAAATGTAAAAACCACCAGGACAAACAATATAAACAGATATAAGATTTTAAATCGAAACTTTTTTCAAAGTCTGGATTATTTGACGGGTAAGTGTGTTGTCCTAGAAAATGGATTTAACATTGCAGAGTTTGATTTAGATCTAAAAAACATTAAACCTGGTTTAGAAAAACAAGTAAGCGTGCCTATAACAAATTCAATAGATCTAGATGACAAAAAAGAATATTTTGCTAATTTTGTTTTTTCGTTAAAAAAAGATCTGCCTTGGGCAAAAAAAGGACACATTGTTGCGTCCGACCAAATCATACTACAAAAAAAGACAGACATTTTTGAAAAAGCATCAACACTCACAAAAACACCTCGCCTTGAATCCTACAAAGAGGGTGCGGTTCTTTATATAAATGCAAGCGGAATAACATTTCAGTTTGACACAAAGGAAGGTCAGTTGTTATCGGTCTCAATTAATAATAAAAAATACCTGTCATCTCCTTTGCAATTTAATATTTGGCGAGCACCCACAGACAACGACATGGGGGGAGACAAAAAAAGCTTTGGCTCACGATGGTTTGATGCGGGCTACAACAACCTTGTTAGAAGTGTGCAGTTCGTGAAAACAAAAAACATAAACAATGAAAAGCTTGAGGTTGAGGTGTCAGAAACACACCTTGGTAAAAAGGGGGCCTTTCATGTAGAAATG
>CAZEER010000049.1:6864-11242 GCA_964511215.1 uncultured bacterium
CTACAGTTATAAAAACCTCACAAACGCCACTCACACCCATATGGTTGACATGCGCGGTCCTGTTACGGTAAACGTAGACCATAAAACCATGGGGCTTGGTGGTGATGACAGCTGGAACCCTCGAACACACAAGGAATATCTAATTAATACCGGTATATATAGTTTTTCGTATCTCTTGAGGTTTTCAGATAATATTGGCAAGAGCCTTTCTCAGCCAATACCAAAATCGGCAAACGGTTTTAAATAAAACAATGAAGCAAACCTTAATACTTTTCTCTTTAGCCACTTTTCTTAGAGCACAACCCGAAGAATACAGTTTTGTTCATGGTGGCCTAACAAGAGCATACTTTCTTTATATTCCCAACTCTCTTGAAATCGGTGCACCGCTTCTTTTTGTTCTTCACGGGTATTCTGGCTCTGCTTCGGGTATTATGGACTACACAAACCTAAATCAAGTAGCCGAGGAGTTTGGTTTTGCGGTCTGTTACCCACAGGGGGTTTCTGATGATTGGAATTATAATTTCTGGAACGTTGGCTATGATTTTCACTCAAATGAAACCGTGGATGATGTGTCGTTTATTAAGGCTTTAGCAGAACACCTGCAAACAGAATATAAATTAAGCAGGCACAACACTTTCAGTACCGGGATGTCAAATGGTGGAGATATGAGCTACCTTCTTGCTTGTCAGGCCTCCGATGTTTTTCGCGCAATCGCACCAGTTGCCGGTTGTATGATGAGCTGGATTTATAGTTCCTGCGACCCCTCGGTTCCGGTTCCAGTGTTTGAAATACATGGAACAGATGATGACGTAACATGGTGGTCTGGGGCAGATGAAAACAACAACGGTGGCTGGGGACCGTGGGAGAGCGTTGATACAACGTTTAATTTTTGGACTCAGGTGAATAGTTGTACTGTTTTTAATTCCGACACCCTTCCAAACCTAAACCCATCTGATGGTAGTTTTGTAATTTCCCACAAGCGTTCTGGCGGGTTTGTTGAAAACGAAGTTTGGCTGTATGAGGTTGTTAACGGTGGCCACGATTGGCCCGGAGCCTGGGGCAACATGGACATTAATGCCAGCAGTGATATTTGGTCGTTTTTCGAAAACTTTTTAGTTCAAAATGGCGACACAAACATCGATCAAGTATTAAACCTTTTTGATGTTCTTTTGTTGTCAGATGCAGTGGCAGCGGGTGGTGAATACAATTCTTTATATGACTACAACCTAGATGGTGAAATAAACGTAAACGACACATATGCCCTAGTTTTGTTTATTTTGAGTTATTAATTGTTGTCTGTTTTAACTTTATAGTGAAGGTTATAATCTGTCTCTTAGAATTAAAACAAATAATGCCTTCAGGATTGTAAAGTGAAAAAAAATATTTTATTAACTGTTTTTATATTTATTGTTTCGTGTGGGAGGGAGACAGATCAAAACCTTTTTTCTTTTAAATCTGGTGGTATAGACAGAAGGTATATTATTTACATCCCAAAATCAGCACCTCACAACGCACCCCTCGTTTTTGTGTTACATGGCCTTGGGGGAACCGCTGAGCTTATAAGAGAATATTCCCAAATGGATAAGGTTGCAGAAAAGTACGGTTTCGCCGTTTGTTACCCACAAGGAACTGGTGGGAGTGAAAACACAGAGTACACTAAAAAAGGTACTCCGTTTTGGAATGTTGGGTATGAAACCCATAAAAATGAAACCGTAGATGATGTTTTGTTTATCACCGATTTGGCAAAACATTTACAATTGGAGTTTAATCTTGACCCAGAAAAAACATTTTGTTCAGGAATGTCTAATGGGGGAGACATGAGCTATCTTTTGGCCTGTCAAGCGCCAGGTGTTTTTCGCGCAATCGCACCTATAACAGGCTGTATGATGGAGTGGATATATAGTTCATGTAATAAAGAAAACCCTATACCTGTTTTTCAGGTACACGGAACAGATGATAATACAACATACTATGATGGCGATGTAGAGAACAAAGATCGGTGGGGGGCATACATGGGGGTAGAAACAACTATAAAGCTCTGGGTAGATCGAAACCAGTGTCTAAAGCTAACATCCGACACTCTTCCAGATATTAACAAGGGCGATGGTAGTTTTGTTGTTACTGAAAAATATTCTTTGGGGTTAAACAATAATGAGGTTTGGTTTTATAAAGTTATTAACGGTGGCCACGATTGGCCCCAGGGTTGGCCTAAAAACTCAGGAAACCAAGACCTAAACACCAGTGAAGAAATCTGGAGATTTTTTAAACACACCATCACCAATCGGGAGATATAAAACCGAAGATTTTATATCTCTGTTTTTTACAGCTTTATTATCAGGCCTATTTGAGACGTAACACCAAGCCTACCCATATCGGACACAGAATAGTCTACACTAAGATTATACGGTATATATTTAAAGTTTTTCGACGAAAGTCCAATACCCCACGAAAAACGGTTAACATAATTTTTTAATTCAAAAGGTTCGGTTGATGTTTTTAACGATACGTTGTCAGTGGAATCGTCATAGTGAAGGTAGTCTCTTTTTATGCCGGCCCGAAAACAAATTAGTTCTTTGGCTTTTAATTCAGACCCAAATGAAAAATATGGGTTTAAATCTCTACTGTCACAATAATCAATATTAAGTGTGTTTGTAAATGCTGCACTGTTTATGATAGACCCCGGTCCGATCGGCTTAAAAGAAAGGCCCAACCTAAAAGTCATCGGTATTGGCCATTCTTCTGTTCTAAGGTTCGCAACAACATCTGGGTTTCCATCGAGATCTTCATATGGGTCAACGTCAATCTTTTGGTCTGTGCCACTCAGCTTCATTTTTGTACCAAAATTTGTGATGGACATGCCAACTTTCAACCCAGAAAAACGACTGGTGTAAAGTGAGCCCGCATCAAGAGCCAGTGCGCTTGCTGATGTATAAGAGATTGACTCGTGAATGGTTTTTATCTGAATCCCTACATTAAACCGGTCGCTCATGCTTTTAGAGTAGGCCATACCTGCCGCCATATTTGATGCGGAAAACGTGGTTCCGTCCCCATTTGGAAATATTTCTGTTGTTCTTTCCATAGTTCCCATATCTAAATAATTTAAGCTTATACCCATATTTCCAATTGGACCCATTGGAACCACAACAGCAAGGTAGCTGTGTTTTAAATCAAATATCCAGTCGGTCTGGTTGATGCTAATCTCTGTTTTTTTAACACTTGCAATGCCTGCGGGGTTCCAATAAAGGGCCGTTGGTCCGTTGACATCTGCGGTGGTCGCGCCCGCCAAACCTGAAGCCCTACCACCAACGCCAATCTTTAAAAAATTAGCGGCTGACGTTCCCACATTATCAAATTGCCCAAAAATAAAAAAAACGGATATAAAATAAAAAACAAACAATCTCATCACTTGATCACCGCAAACTTTCCAACAAATTCTTCTTTATTGTTGCCATCGTTTGAGATCACGTGAAATATATAGACACCAAAAGCAATATCTTGTTTATTATATGTTGTGAGATTCCACGCCTCAATGCTTGGACCCCTATAGCCCGAGCTAGACGGGTTGTGGTATAATAGTTGAACCAAGTCTCCAGAGTTGTTATAAATTCTTATAACACACTCAGGAGGAAGATGGGTAAACTGGATTTCTCGCACAAAAGACAGCTGCTCATATATGGATGTGACAACATAAGGGTTGGGCACCACTTTTATCCTTTCTAGATCCACGTTGGATAAGCCATATTTATCTTCCACGGTGTTGATTGTGTATGTGTCTTGACCCGGAATGAGTGGGTTTGCAATAAACACCTTAAGAACATCTCCTTGATTAAAAAAAAACTTATCTTTTTCCCAGTTAATCACCCAACCCATTTGATTAGCATCAAATGAATAGTGAACAAGGGAGTCCGAAGAATATGTCGTGTGGGTTGGTATAAACTGGAAACTCTCTGTGATTCTATAGCCATAAACCCAGGAGGAGTCTAAAGAGGTGTCTTGGCCGGTAAAAACAGAATCTGTTTTTATGGTGCTGTCTCGAGCCCAAATACTTCCAGTTGGTTTGGTGGTTCCCGCTGTTTGGTATGCTGCAACATTTAATCTAATATCGTTTTCAACGTCCCAAACTTCAAACGGCAACAGAACCGTGTCAATTTCTTCCGAACCATATAAAGTTAGAATATTATAATAAGAAGCGACCGAACCTTCCTCAGTAAAACGAAACTCAAGGTCGTTACGTAGGTTTGTTGTTGGGGGTGGTGCACCAATATCCCCCACAAAGTTTGTCGGTAAAGTACTCATATAAGACCACCACGTTGCCCTGTTGGCGCTTGCGTGCCCAAGAACGACGTTGTTTATTTTACTTGCTGATGTGGTGTCTTCT
>CAZEER010000049.1:11342-18232 GCA_964511215.1 uncultured bacterium
TGACCCTTGCTTTTTAAGTTTTCATCTGTAACCTCAGAAAAGCCTAAAAAATCTACCATAAACGGGTCTGCTGGAATTGCCTCAAACACAGCTGTTGAGCTACCTGTGTGTACTATGTTTTCTACACCCCCTTTTTTAACACCTGCGGCTGTTGGCTGTGGTATTAATGCAACAGTATTGTCGTTAGGTATATATGCATCTTTTGCCTTGGGGTTTTCCATTGGGTCTACGGGTGAACCCGCCCAATTATCGGGGCCGTCATAAGCCGTAACAGAATACCAGTATTCATATCCATTAATAATGTTTTCATCTATATATATATATTTCATGCCCGACTCTGATCCAAGATTGTAATATACTAAAGGGTCTGACATCGGATAACCGCCAGATATCCCGTCAATTTTATCATAAATTACAAGGGGTTCATATATGTCTGTTGGGTTTCCGTTTAAATCTGTGATAACCCTACCCCAGCTACTGCCCCGGTCTGTGCTCTTGTAAACCCTGTATCCTTGAAATTCATTTGTTCCTGTTACGGGATCTATCGAAGACTCACTCCTGTTGTCCCAATACAAGACTATTTTTTCATCTCCGTGTTTTGCGCGCACAAGAGGCTGTTCGGGGGGCTGGGGACTTGAACAACCGTTTGTATATAAAGACTGAAACATTTTAGCGTTTCTCAATAGATCTATTTCGTTTATTCCCAGAAAATCTGCGAAGGTAAACACCACAGATTCTCCTGGGGCTACGTTTAGCGCGGGAACAACCTCATTTTCACTGTTTATAGTTTCAGGTCCCCCAGAAGCCATAATCCACGTAACGTCTGGCCCATAAGTGTAGGGTTTTCCATAAATATCAGTTTGGTGGGGTGAAGTATTGTCTGGCTCTTCAATGCCACCTAAAAGTTGAATATTATAAGCCTCTACATCGCTTTGTGTATCATTGCTCCACTCAACGGTGTGAAACGCAGACACACCGTACGACTGAGTTGTACTATCGTTTTTAAAGTGTTTGCACTCCAAAAACTTTAGGCCAGCCCAAGCAACGCCTGTAGATAGAAACCCCTCAGACTTGTCATCTGGGTCCCACATTATGGCTAGGTTTTCTAGTAGGTGTGCGTCTGTTGTGTCAGATAGTTTTTCTGCTATATGAGGATCGTTGGGTTTTATAAAAAGGCTCAGGTCGTCTGTCCATTCATTCCACCCTTGTTCTGGGGTGTCGGGGTCGCTGTTTACTCCTAAATACAGATCTTTAAGGGTGTCTTTTCCAACGTTTGTGAGTTTTTGAATAAAAATAAAGCCATCATTCCCAAATGTGTTGCTGTAATTAAGAACCCAGATGTCTATCCTTATGTTCAGTGGACCAACGCCATTGTTACTTGAAAAGGTGTTTCCATATTCTGGGTCATTGTCGGTTACAACAAAGTATGCCTCTCTATCTGCTTGAACCCCCGGCCCACATGGCGCATCTGGGAAACCCTCAGGTCCCAGCCTTGGCTCCACTCCAGGAAAATATAGTGTGTCCTCTGGTTCCTTTGAGGCGTTGTATATAATTGATCTAAATGTATCTCCAGTTGTTGTTTCAATGGGCCACTGGCTTGGCCAGGACTCAGGTTTATCACTGAAGGCGATACCAATGTTGGCTTCTGTGTCTACGTATCCAGCATCATATCCTGGTAGTGGCTCAAACTCTTCGTCGTGGTCTCTCGCAGACCACATTGTACCAACACTGACTGATGGAACTCCGTTTTTTAGAGCTCCGACCATAGGTGCCGCGGTCCAATAATAGGTGCAACACCCGTTCATCAACATACTTCCTGATGGAAACTCGTGATTTAACCCCCATGGATCATAACCATATACTCCCATATTAGACATACGGAGAACAACATTTCCCTTGTCTAAAACACTCCTTTTTCTATCTTGAGTGCTTGCGGTTTTTGAAGAAATTCGTGAGCGTTCTTTTTTTACAGCAATATATTTATTATAGTATTCTTTCTTTGACAGTCCTGATGTTTGCTGAGCCATCACCACAGACAAAAGAAAAAACAATCTTATAGTCACCCCTTTAATAGCCAACGCTTATCCCTATTTCAATATGGCGAGGAGGACTAAAGTTATATGGCTTCCAAACATACATTGGTGACTGACCCGTGTCAAGCGTGGCGTCTGGCTCTCCTGTTGTGTTGTCAACAGAAAGTACGTTTGCCCTATTTGTTAGATTGGAAATATCGCTAAAAAAACGAATGTTTAGATTTTTAAACACTTTATCATAATATAGTTTTAAGTCTATATTGTTTGTAGGAGGCATTCTCCCCGAATATTGTTTATCTATAGGCCTTGCCCTTGCATCTTCTGGTGTATATGGAAACCCGCTTCCATAGCTACCAAGCATACTGACACCAAGACCAGATTTATGTATATAGTTAAGTCTTATGTTTGCGGTGTGTGTTTGGTCCCAGGGCATTGTGTAGGTGTGATTAAAGTCCCGCCAATCATACCCCGATGCCCATTCAGCCACGTACCAGTGATAGTCACTTGAGGGCGCATTTCCTTCTGCTTTTGAAACTGTATAGTTGGCCTCCCAATCAAGACCCCCAGAAAACAACTTTTTTAAAGATATTTCTAAACCCCTTGAGTTTGCATAGTCCATGTTTTCATAAATTGCATATTGGCTAGGGTCGGCGTCATATCTTTTTGATGCAATATAGTCAAACATGTCTTTATAGTAGAGATTTATTTTAATTACATATTTACTTCCTATTCTGGTTCGGATTCCTGTTTCATATTGAACAGATCTCTGTGGGTTAATATTGGGGGTTCCAACCTCTGGTATATACCAGTCAGTAATATTATATGGAAACGGGTAGTATGGGTTACCATACAAAAACTCTTGGGCGAGGTTGTTTGCCTCATCAGACCACCCCGGCGGTTTGCCTCTATTTCCTTGGAAGTTTGAATAGTTATACATGTTAATAAGGTCGGGAAATTGATAAAACTGACCATATGAAAAGTGAAATGCAGTTCGCTCTGTTATGGGGTATCCAACACCTATTCGTGGACTCCACTGATCCTTAATTGGCGCTTTTGGCGCAGGGGAAAATCCGGTTCTATTGCCCTCGTTATCTCTTTTTATATAACCCCAAATCAGGGTTGCCTTTTCAGTATCCGACAGGGTGTTTAGTTCATTGGGGTCTATAACCATCTCTTGTCCTGAGTTATCTGTGAACATATAACCAAGCTCTCTTGTGGGGTCTGGGTAGGTGCTGTTTGGGTTTAGCCTGTCATACCTTATACCAATGTTAATAACAATGTCGCTAAATTCTATTTTATCTTGAACATACCAATTCATTGAACTTGGTTCATAGTTCCAAAGCAAGAAACTTGCGTCTGATGAGTTGCCAAAAAAACCGCCTCCTATACCTGACCCCCAAAATTCACCAAGGTTGTATTTTCTAGATTCTACCCCTGTTTTTATTTGGTGGCGGTCCCCCACCTGCCAAGTTAAGGTTCCACCCACCGTAGTGTAGTCAGAATGATACCACCAGTAATCGTGGTTCGTTGAGGTTGCTATTCGGACTGAATCTCCATAATTGTTATAGATACTATAGCTGCTCCAAAACTCATAGTTTGAGGTGCCATCATAGTCGTCTGCGCTACTGGAAGGTGGGTCAACGCCGTATGTATATGATCTATTTCCATCCATGTCTTCAAACGGTTCTTCATCTGGTATTCCGTTCCCATCTGCGTCCCACATGTTCCAAACACCATCGCCATTCCAATCATTAAAATGTTCTCCGGTGTCCCAAACGTTATTGTTGTTTGTATCGTGCCAGTACTCTGCCGCATATTGACTCCACACGCCATCTCCATTTAGATCTTTGAATGGTTCTGCATAATAACTAAGCCACAAAAAGTCGCCACCCGCAACTAAAGAAGGTGGTATATACCCATCCCAGCTTTCTGGTATTCTAAAAATCTTTGTGTAAAGTTCGTGTTCATTATTTAAGAGCGGGGCATATCCATTCCATTGGTTTCTCGAATATTTTTGATATTTTAGGTCAAAAAACATGTTTTCAGAAAGCGCATATGTTCCTTTAATTTGGATGTCTCGGGTGTGTTCGAACCCTGTTGAGTTCCTTTCTGGAATCATTCGAAAATCCATTGAAAAACCCCTACCTTCATTGTAATAGTCGTTTAAGGATGTGCTTATTTTTATTTTTTGAAAAGGCCTAACAACCAACTTTATGTTATACCTTTTTTGGTGATTATAAATATTGTTGGTTTCAATTTGGCCCTTTGTAAGCTCTATTGGTTTGAAGGCACCGTCATCGGTTGTTATGTCTCCTAAAGCTAAGCTGTCTCCATCTTGAAAATCATACACACCATCACCATCTAAATCTTTTTTTAATACATCCCAAGGTAGGCGGGTTTTCCATAGAGCGGTTTTTGTGTTTAAAACATCACCATTTAAAAAAAAGGTTGCAAGGTTGGGGTTTTTAGGAAAAAGTGGCCCACTAATGCTGCCTTCCGTTCTATATAGGTCTTGGGCATGTATGTCTGGGTTAAACAACTTATCGAGCGCACCTCGAACGTGCCAGGAGTATTTTGAACTTCCTTCTTTTGTTACGATGTTTATAACTCCACTTGTTGCTTCTCCGTATTCTGCATTAAACGCACCGGTAATCATAGAAATTTCAGAAATAGCGTTTCTTGAAATATCTAAACCCATATCCCCATACAACGCATTCTCAACGACAAAGCCATCAACAAGATATGTTATCTCACCAGAGCGCCCACCCCTAAAGTGATATCCGCCACCAACAATATAATTACCGCTGTGGTTTTGAACCACCCCAGCCATTGTAGATAGAATATCAGAAATGTTGTTTACCGGCATATTTTTCATTGTCTTGCTTTCTATTGTTGTTGTGGTGGCTGTTTGGTCTTTAATAATTATCGGTTTTTTCGCAACCACAACAACCTCTTTTCCTTCTATCGCAGCTATTTCCATATTAAAGTCTAAAGAGGTCGTGCGATCGGCGTTAACAACAACTTCTTTCATTTTTATAGTTTTATAACCAACATATGTAACAAAAACAACATAGTTTGCTGCTGGAACGTTTATAATTAGATATTTTCCGTTTTCGTCTGTTGCTGTACCGATCGCGGTTCCTTCCAAATATATATTTACCCCAATGAGGGGCTCTCCCTTTGTGTTTTTAATTACACCTTTTATTTTTCCAGTTGACCCAGCAAAAACAAAAGAAAGAAAAATACAAATAAAGATTGTCTTTTTTAGTTTTTCCATCGGGATTTGTGAAGTTTTTATATTAGTTTATAAAAGCAAATTACATAAAAATAAAAATAAAATTTGTTTAATTTTTTAAAGGGGGGCGTTATGCAAAAAACAACTGTGCTTTTTAATAAACAAGGGGCCTCTTTTGTGTTTTTATTAATATTCTTCTTACAACCTTCTTTATCACAAAATCTCTGTCCACCTGTTTTCCTTGAAACACAACCGCTAAATGGGGCGGTTGAGTTATCTTGGGTTGAACCTGATAGCCTCGGAGGTTTTGGATCCGAGGTTTTTTCAGCCTGCTTTCCTTTATGTGAAACCTCTTCCGACGGCTTTACCATTGAACACATTGGACAAGACACCTCGGGTGGTTGGTTTCAAGATTCAGATGGAGAGGTTGTTGGGTGCGGCGAGGGTTTGTTTTCTTGCTCTGATGGGGGATTAGATCATTTTGGTGCCGTGGCCGTTTACTCTGACACTTTAGCCCCCATTAATAGTCGCCTTAGCATGGGGCCAGTTATGTTGACGCCCTATACAAGCGCAACAATGTATTTTGATGAATATATAGAGTTTAGCGATTTTGCGAATGATTCAAACTGGGTAGAGGTTTCTGTAGATGGGGTCGTTTGGACACCTGTTTATTATTCCAACCCAATGGGTGGTGTAGATGGGTATTATACTAACTTGGTAGACCTATCGGACTATGCAGGTCAAAATGTTTATATTGCTTTTCGGTTTTTTGACAGTATTGGCTATAATGAAAATTGGTATATAGACAACATTCGAGTTTTTGGTGGTCTTGGTGAATACGAAAACCCCTGTGGCACCTTTGCTGGGTATAATATATATCAAGATGGCGTGGGTGTCGGTTTTAGTGAAACAACATCCTTTGTGGTTTCAGGGCTAACCAACAACACAGAGTATTGTTTCAGCGTTTCTGCTGTTTACGATGAGGGAGAGTCTGTTGGTTCTGTAGAGTCTTGTTCTGCCCCTGTTGATCCTTTTGAACTGTCCCAAGTGGCTTTTCGAGACACACTCAGCCACATAGCCGGAGAACACTCAACGTTTGAATTTGTTCTTATAAATCAAGACACCACCATCCACGATTTTTACTTTGACTCTGACGTTCTTATTTTACCAACCGAAGATAATATTCTTTTAAGTGATAACTTTAATACTGGTGAGTCTGTTCTGTTTTTTGACCCCGATGGATTTTGGTCTATTGGCACAACTGAAGATGCAAATGGTACTTATTTGTCATACCCTCAAGATTCTGATGGGTCTTTTTTTTATTGGAACGATGGGTCAGACCCATATTATTACAATTATGAAACAACAAGCCCAACCTTGCAGTCTCAAGCCGTTCCCTATGATGGTTCGGGGCCTGTGTTTTTTATATTGGACTTATATTACCCCCAGCCCTATGGTGGTTGTTTAAGCGGCGGAACATACTCTGAGGATGCATTTATTGTTGTTTCAACTGACAACGGTGCGTCTTGGGTTGTTGTAGACAGTACAATTCAAACCGCCGTTACCTGGAGTGGTTATTATGCATATGATAATACAGAAGCAAGTTGGCACACCCTTATGTA
>CAZEER010000050.1:0-18069 GCA_964511215.1 uncultured bacterium
TTTGTTCATTTTTTATCAGATGATAAAACTGTTACACTAGATGGTATGTTAACCTTTCCACCAGATTATAACTCGAGTAAAACATATCCTATTATAGTTTATGGTTATGGAATGCCCGGTACCCAGATTATATGGAATCGTTGGGGGTCAACCTGGAATCAATTTTTAGCTCAGCAGGGATATATCGTGTTTTCTATGGATTCGCGTGGTATGAGTGGTAGAGGAGAAGCATTTAAGAATTTAAGTTATGGAGATATGGCTAAGTATTTATCTAAAGATCATGAAACAGGGATTAAATATTTGATTGACCAAGGATATGCAAATCCTGAAAGAATTGGTGCATGGGGATGGAGTGGTGGTGGATATTTTACATGTCTCATGTTAACCAAAAATTCTAAATATTTTAAGGTAGGAGTTGCAGTAGCTCCGTGTACAGATTTTCGTCTGTATGACACCGCGTATACGGAAAGATCAATGGGTCTTCCAGAGGAAAATAAGGCAGGCTATGATTCAACAAGTGTAATATCCTGGATTCATCAAATGAGAGGGAGCATTTTATTGTTACATGGAACAGCTGATGATAATGTGCATAATCAACATACAACACAATTTGTACAGGCTGCCTTAAAATCAGGTAAAAATGTTGAATGGTATCAGTATCCTAATAGGAATCACGGAATCTATGGGGGTGGAGCAAGGGATCATTTATACAAAAAGATGATTGAATTTTTTAAAGAAAAACTATAAATCTATATATATAAACATTTATAATTTTTCAATTTTCAGTTGTAATTGTTGAACCGTCCTCAAAAACTAATTAAATTGACTGTTAAATTTGGTTGCACCTTTTAAAATTTTCTTACAAATTCAATAATAATGAAAATACAAAAAGCATTCTTACTTTGTTTAATATATTTCATATCAATAGGTAAGGCGCAGAGCTATAAAAATGTAAGAGCATGGCAAGATGGTCTATCTATTACTATTCAATATGATATGAGTGGTAGATTATTTAGAAATGATCAGGTTGCCTTGACTTATTCAACTGATAATGGTAAAAATTATTCAATTGTGCTTGATGCAGAAGGTGATATAGGTAGTAGTGTTTTACCAGGAAAGAATAATGAAATCAACTGGCTTTTGATTGATAAAGATTTTATTATTGGTGAGATCATTAATTTTAGAGTCATTACTATACCTGAGGGTATGGCTTTTGTTGATGGTGGTGAGTTTGTACGAGATAATATAAATAATGATAGCAAAGAAAATTCTAAGCATGCTGTTACTCTTGGAAGTTATTTAATAGATAAAACTGAGGTCACTCAGAGAGAATATAGGCAGGTTATGGGAAAATACTCTACTGACTATACAGGTTGCATGGAATGTCCTGTCGAAAATGTCTCATGGTTTGATGCCATGGAATATGCTCGAAAAGTAGGTAAAAGACTTCCCACTGAAGCGGAGTGGGAGTATGCTGCCAGAGGAGGCGCGCGAAATAAATTAGATCTGAAATATTCAGGTTCAAATAATCTTGATGAAGTAGCATGGTATCTTGCGAATACTGAAATAAAGCAGCCTGTTGGAAGAAAAAGTCCAAATGCATTGGGCATTTATGATATGAGTGGCAATGTGTGGGAATGGTGTTCAGATTGGTATCATGAAGATTATTTTCAGGTTGCAAGCCACAAGAATCCTAAAGGTCCAGAATATGGTACAGAGAAAGTTGTTAAAGGAGGATCGTGGTTTAGTAATGATGATTTTTGCGATATATCTAGGCGCTATAAACTAAAGCCTGACTATAGAGATACTAATTTTGGTTTCAGATGTGTCAAGGATCTTTAGAATAATTTTCAAAATATGATGCAGTATATTTTATATTTTATATTTCCCATTCTCTTTTTTTCAAATTGTGGAGGCAGTAAGCCTGAAATTAAAGCCGATGTTCCTGCTCACAAGTCAAACAAAGTATCTCCGAATAAATCTATTGATAAGAATGTTGCTAAAGAAAAAAAACAAATAAAAAGTAAAGTACAAGTAACTAGAAAAGTAAATGAGAATGATAATATCGCTGATGTTGAAAAAAGTACTAAAGTAAAAGAAGTAAGCAAAATTGCTATCAAGAAGAAGGATGATAATGAAGTATTAAATGAAGATAACCCCAATTCAAACTTTATAAGAGTAAAAACAGTATATGAATTAGCAATGGATGCTAACCCCTCAATGTTTGTCCCCCATGATGAATTTGAAACAGTAGCAGAGTATAAAATTCGTGTATCAGAACAAGTAAAGTTAATGAAAGATATTGTGTTAATTACAACCCAGAAAACTCAAATTAAAAGAGCAAAAAGGTTAGAAGTTGCAAGAGAAAAAGAATTAAAAAGACGATCAGTTATAGAGACTCTAATGTCTGAATCCTCAACATCAGTAGAATTCACACCTACCGATATTGGTCGTTACGATCCTGAAAATGAAACTTTTCCTTTGGTGCTATATGATACGCAGTATCAAATATCAGTTCCCAGAGAGGAAGCACGTACCTTTAAAACCAATTTTGAATCTATAAAAATTAAAGGTATACAACAATTGAAACCAAAATATGATGTAAAAATTAACGTTTCCAGAGCCCATATACGTAGTAGACCAAATGGTTCAATAATTGGTGTCGCCAGTGAGATGGAACAATTTGAACATGTAGTTGATGTTGACGAATGGTATAAGATAAATTATAAAGGTCAATTTGGATTTACCCATATGAATAATGCGGAATTAAAACTAGTTGATATAGACAATGAATTTGAATACCATGATCTGGTAGCTGTTCATCCCACAACTGGTTCATTTTTTGCCATGGTATCAATAGATAAATTGGTTAAAGCACCCCTTAACTTGGCATCTAGACAATATGAATCTGGAAAACCAGATGGCCCAAAGCATAGCTATTGATTAAAATATTTTTTTTATCTCTTTAGATCTTTTAAAGGATTCTTTTTGAGGTTTGAATGCTTTTTACACGTTTGAACCTATTATTTAATACTATAATCATTTAGTATGTATAGGAATTTATTCTAGCAAATTATGAATAGTAAAATCAGCTTATGCGTTTATATGATTTTGTTATTATCGGCATGCGTATTTAGAACAAGTAATATAGATACATCAAATACTGATAGTGGGATAGTAAAGATTAGAAATAATAGATATTCAGAATACACCTATACTCACAAATATCAAAGAAACTCTATTCGAGCCTTACCTTTGATAATTAAAATTGGAACTAAAGATAATAACCTCGATGATTTCATTCAGCTTGAGTTTAAAGCATATAATAAAAAAACCCCTATTAATTATGAGAAAATAGAGATGTTTAATGCTAAAGACTATAAATGGGAGTGGAGTGTATATAAAAAACACAAGAAATTTGAGAAAAATAGAAATTTTATCATAGAATCATATAATACTCTTATTGATTCAAAAGTAGATGAATTAATACAGTTTTTTGAGTTTCAACCTATTTATGTAAAATTTATAGGTGAAGTGGAAAGTTTTAAACACTTGGATGATAAACATGTACAGTCATTGATAAAAACACTCAAGTATGCTAAAAATAAATAATGAATTAATTAAAATGTATTCAATAAATCAGATCCTTCGAATATAGAAATTTTACAGAAGGAGTGCTTATCTTCAATGATTCCCTAAGAATAAATAATGAGTTTATTGATTAAGTTTGATATGATAAAACAAGGGTTAATTATGAAACTATACAAATACAATTTAATTTTTGTAACACTTTTTTCTTTATTTTATACAAATCTCTATGCCCAAAATAACCTGACAGAACAAATGAAGGAATTAAATAGACTGCAAGCTAAATTAGAGGCAATGCAGGAAAGCAGAGAGAATAGCTCTATAGACTCAGAGTTCGTAAAGTCTAATGAATTAATAGAAAAAAATATTGGGCGATATCAAATAGTAAACATGGTGTATCAGAGTAATGTCCCTCAAACTAATACAACTGTAACATTAAAAGGACCAATTAAATTAGATACAGTAACTGGTGATACTTGGAGATATGTTTTGAAAGGATATGATGAATATTGGCAAAAAATTGAAAAATAGAATTGAATTATAAAAGATAGGTAAGAAATATATTAGTTTTTATTATTCTAAACTACTATCTATAATAAACGTTGGTGATCCTTCAAGTCGATGCTAAATACAAAAATATTTAATTCTGATAATTTAAAATATTGTTTTTTTTTATTCCTTTATAGTACTAACAATATTGCACTCGGGCAAAGTAATTACAGTGTATTTAATATAGATGACAATAGTAGGAGTCAATTAATTATCACAGTTGCCTCTCAGACTCATATTGATTATGGACTATCTTATCCAATAACATATGAATTAACAATCCCAAATGAATTTAACAATCTTCAATCTTACTATAAATTCAGATCGCTTGATCAGTGGTTGCCTATGGTAGAAAAAACAGGAGATGATTTTTTTAATGGCATTGATGTAGTGAGATTTGATTATGAGGAAAACATAGCGTTTGTTTCTATCTCATTTTCTGATATTTCTGATACAATTTTTATTAAGATCACTGATCCTTATGATGACGATATTGAAACTAATTTTTTAGGGATCAGTCAATATTATGATAATCGAGATGCAGTTGTTACTTCTACAGCGGATGATTGGGCTGGATGGTCAAATGAAAAATTTATTCAATCCTGCCAAATATTCAGGAGCTATAACTTGTGGCTGTCATGTGCTGTAGTTACTGATGTTGGAGATCCAAACACATGGGATGATATACAAGAGCAACTGGATTCTGGCTATGTAGAAGTTATATCTCATTCCAGAACACATCCATATGTACCATATGATGATCCGGAGGGAGAAGTATTAGGCAGCAAATTGGACTTAATTGAGAATCTAGATTTACCACACCATAATACTTACGGAGATTATGAATATATTTATGTCTGGGTTGCGCCATATGGTGAGTATAATGAATCTATCGATTCATTAGTAAGTATTGGAAAATATTTAGTCTCGCGAATGTATTATGATGGTATTTATACATTAGCTAGTTGGGATCCATTACTATATAAGTTTAACTCGGTTGGTGTTTCAAGAGAAGTGGGCCCGCTTTGGGTGGGCACAACAGATACCATTGATCTTAATAATACTTTTGATAGTGTAATGATGAATGGGGGTGTCTACCATGTTATGTGTCACCCTAATATTATAGAATGGGATGAAGATTATCCATGGACCCATCTCGATCATATTAGTAATAGGAAAAATATTTGGTATACTGGATTTGGTCATTTATATCTATATTATTTTATTTATTCTGTTAATCAAAATCTGACAAATAAGGTAGAACAAGAAAAAGATAATATCTTAATTAATAATGTCCAACTGGACAATTACCCTAATCCATTTAATCCAATCACAATAATCAACTATCAACTAATGAATGATTCTTTTGTAGATATTGCTATTTATGATGTGCGAGGAAAGTTGATAAAAAATTTATTATCAAAAAGACAAGAATCAGGATCTCATTTAATCCAGTGGAATGCTGAAAATAATTCGGGAAGACAGGTATCCTCAGGGGTATATATATATACTATTAATTATGACGCAATTTCTATTGCAAAGAAAATGATGTTTATAAAATAAGGAAGAATATCTTATGCCAAGAAAAATAAGTTCACCCACGCTAATTAAAGCACCAGGGAATAAACCAAAAATTATAGATGAATATATTGGGCTAGTTAATTCAGATACGAATAATATTAGTATAGCGCATATGCAGTCCCCTGCAGGGTGGGAGGAAGCCGGGCAAACACCAGAATTTGATGAATATACTGTCGTTTTAGAAGGACAATTAAAGGTTGAAACAAAAGATGAAGAGATTTTTGTAAATGCTGGAGAAGCAATTATTACTCATTCTGGTGAATGGGTTCGATATAGTACCACACATGTTTCAGGTGCGAAATACATCGCAGTTTGTAGCCCTGCATTTGACCCCAATAAAGTAAATAGAGATCAATAGGTCTTATCTTTTAGATATTCTATGAGAGTTACTAAAATAATATTAGTAATAGTAGCAATGTATTTTAGTGGATGTGCCAGCTTTATTGCTCACCAGATTACCAGACCCATAGAAAATGCAGAGATGTATAATATGCAGATTAATGATCTGAATATTTGTTACTATGAAGTGGGGGATAAGAAAAAACCACCATTGGTATTTTTACATGGTATTTTAGCATTTACTGAAGCATATAAACATATAATATTGGAACTGTCAGAACAATATTTTATTATAGGAATAGACTTACCTGGGCACGGGAGGTCTTCTATTAGTAGTAGAAAACTCACTCATAAGGACATAGGGGACTACATAGTTCAAGTAACAACACAATTAGATATTGACAAATTTTATGTAGTGGGACATAGCGCTGGTGGTGTTATTGCATTATCTTTAGGTAAATATTTCCCTGATAACATTATAAAGATTGCAACAATAGCATCTTTATATAATTATGATGGTTTAAGTTTTGAGAATAAGTATTATACTTTTCTGACAGAAGATGGATTTAAAGATCATTCAGGAAAAAGAAAAGATTTAATTTTTAATATTTTTGAAATTGCACATGGGAAATTAGGAGAAAAAGACAAATTTGATCTAACAATAGATTATATGGAAGAATATGGCAGAATGATCTATCCTTCATTCTCGGATTCTGATTTACAAAATATAGAGACCCCAGTTATAGTAATAATCGCAGAAAAAGATGAAATAATTAATGTTGCACATGGTGAAAGGATGGCAAAAAGTGTACTAAATGGAAAATCATTGATTATCTCAAATGCTACACATGCAAGTATCGTAAGGTCAAATAATAATGTAAAAAAAGTATGTCATAATATCTTCGCGTTTTTTAGTGTATCAAACCCTGATAAGATTTAATGTCTTTTCGAAAATTTATTCTAATAGTTATTATTTTATATCATCCAGATATGTTGTTTTCTAGTGATTCAATTATTAAAGAAGAGAAAGGTATTATTTTTGTATATAATGCAAAAAGTGGTTTTATAAATGCAATGCTGGATTATGGGCATAAAATGTTGTCTCCGGATACATATGACTGTCAACTCTGCAAGTTAACATATGATAATTTTGGGAAAGAAAAAAAATGGCATGATTTTATATCTTCATTACCATTTGAAGTTAGTTTTAAATACAAAGATGATTTAAAAATATTAGGTATTGAAGATTCAATCTTAACACCTGCCGTTATTTTATCAGATCAATCCTTACTTATTTCTTCAAATGAAATAAATGCATGTAGAAGCCTGAACGGGTTGATAGAATTGGTTAGAATAAGAACAATTAATTTATAATTATTTATAAAGTATAATTAAGATTTTACCTTTAATAGTACAATAGACTTCAATAAGTAATATGATAAATCAGGCCAGGGTGGGATATATGTATATGGTTTTGAGTGCATTTTCATTTTGTATGATGACTGTGTTTGTCAAGATTGCAGGAAAGGAATTAGCTACCGTCCAAATTGTATTTATAAGAGGGATATTAACTTTTATTTTTACATATTTTATATTAAGAAATTATAAAATATCTATCTGGGGTAAGGACAAGAGTTTGCTATCATTAAGAGGTGTCGTAGGTACTATTGCATTGTTTTTTGTATACGAGTCATTAAGAAGATTGTCAATAGCAGAGGCAACTGTGATTCAATATTTATATCCAATTTTCACTGCTGGTTTTGCTGCCATTATTTTAAAAGAGAGAGTGGGTAAGAAGATATATTATGCAATATTTCTTGGATTGATAGGGGTCTATGTTCTTTTAGACTTTCCATTCATAAATATAAATACATCGATAAATATAGATAATATAGTAATAGCAATTTTGGGTGCAATATTCACAGGGCTTTCCTATGTCCTCGTGAGGATGGCATCAAACAAGAATGAATCACCATATGTAATAATGTTTTATTTTCCTGTATTTACCATATTAATGAGCCTTCCCATAGTTTTTCAATATTGGGTGTGGCCAAGCATATATTGTTGGTTTATATTGGTCTTTGCTGGAATATGTACCCAGTTTGGTCAATTGTGGTTGACGTTTGGATATCGATTATTACCTGCGAGTAAGGCTGCACCGATTAGTTATGTGCAAGTTCCTTTTGCAGCTATAGTATCCGTGTTGTTATTTAATGAAGCGCTTACATATAACCTCATACTTGGCCCTATAATAATCTATTATGGTATTTATACAATAGTCAGAACTAACGATCAGCGTCAGGATATATTTTAAAAATGGGAAATGAGAAAAAAGTAATTATTGAAGTGTGTGTAGATAATTTAGATCAAGCAAAAAAAGCAGAAAAACTTGGTGCTGATAGAATAGAGCTATGTTCTCGATTAGATCTAGATGGTCTAACTCCAGAAAGAGAATTGATATTAAATGCAATGAATACTTTGAATATTCCCATTAAAGTAATGTTGCGACCAAGACATGGCAATTTTGTCTATAATGAAGATGAAATAATTAACATGGAAAAAGAAATAGACTTTTGTAAAAAAATTGGAGTAAATGCAATTGTATTTGGAGTCTTAAATTTGAAGAATGAAGTAGATATAGATCTAACTAGGAGACTGGCAAGGAGGTCAATGAACATGGAGGTTACTTTTCATAAGGCAATAGATAATACAAATAATATTATAAAAGGGCTCAGTCATCTCTGTAAGGTTAAGAATATTGATAGTGTACTTACTTCTGGTGGAGGAAGGTCAATAATGGATAATGGAGAGTTAGTAAAAACAATACTAAAAAAGTTTTCTCAGAAATTGAATATCATTTTAGCTGGATCAATAACTAAAAATAATTTTGAATTGGTACATAAAGAATTTTCAGCGTACGAATACCATGGTAAAGCTATCCTTGGAAAATTGTATTAATAAATTTAATGGAAAAATACGATAAAGAGGAAATGAAGAGAAGGAGGCCTCTTAATATAGTTGCTATTCTAATTACATTAATATTTATTCTGGCGAGTTTCCTATTATGGATAAATGGTTAAAAATTTTATTAAGTACTTTATTGTATGTAAGTGGTTGTTCTGATGATACTAAACCACCTTTTAGCGGAACTATATTTATTGATCCAGATATTATAACAGAAAAAGATCCTACTACTTTTATAAGTCTATATTATAGCGGCCAAGAGTTAAGGACTATGTTTGATAGAAGAGAAAATGATTGGATTGAAGTAGACGCGTTTATATTTCCATCTCTTTATAGTGATAGCATGACCATTGAGATACAGGTCAATCCCGAGTTCGAAAACTATAAAAATGCAAAAATAGTGGCAGATAAGTATGCAGTCATTATTGGTAGACTGACGACTGAACTAAGGAAAGATGTTGAGACAGTGTGGATACACAGAGGTATGCATCCTTTTGGGGGTGGAAATAATAATATTCTGATTCATACAGACTGGTCAATGAAACATTATGAGAAACAGGGAATATTGGAAGAAACATTAGTCCATGAAGCCTCACACACATCACTAGATGCAGAACATTCGAAGAGTGCTGATTGGATTAATGCTCAAGAAATGGATGACAATTTTATTTCAAATTATGCCCGAGATCATCCAATTCGAGAAGATATTGCAGAAAGTTACCTGCCATATTTAGCAATTAGATATAGGTCAGATAGAATATCAGATTCATTAAAGGTTAAAATTGAAAAAACAATTCCTAATAGAATTAGATATTTTGATAATCAGAAATTTAAGATGTATCCAATAGAAAAAATTTCAATGTAAGATTAGAGAAATTTTTTTAGTTAATTTTATTCGCAATATGAATAATAATGGTTATATGAGACTAGAATTAAGTGTGTTTTATACTCTTAGATATAGTGGGGCGAAGATCTCTCAATATATTAGTTTTTAGTTTAATATCATCAGCGCGATAGTAGACGGTATTTTAAAAATAATATTATGACTTAGATTAGGCTCACTAAATCACCATTGTTTATTGTCCCTGGTTCTAAAACTTTAGCATACCACCCGCGCCTTTTCATAGTTGTTTTCATAAAATCATTTAGACCGCTTTTTCCAACATATGGTAACACTTTGAGGCTCTTGCAAGGGTCGCAGATAAATGTTATTTCAAAAATAACAGCCCCAATCTTATATTTTTGTTTTGGTTTTAAAGAGTTATAGTTGAGTCCTGTGAGTGTGATATTTTCACCAAGGTCACCTGGTGCGACTGGCCACCCCTCTGAATTAAGATTTTCGATAATGTCGTATGATAAAATTAATAATCCCATATTGGGATCATTCTTTTTTTTCATTTTACGAAAATTGTTATAATCGCCATCCAGACCTAATAAAGTTACCTCCGCAGTATTTACATTTATTTTAGGCAGACCTACTTCACCATTTACTTTTGGTTTTTTATTTATTTTGAAAACAGAGATGCTCATTTTTAATTTAGTATATTATTATATATATCCTATAAAAGATTAAAATCTTAAAGCTATTTTATTAGTAATAAAATAATTTTATTGGGAGTTATATTTGTATATGATTAATAAAGATATAAAAGAAATTAATGACGCACAGCTGAGTGAGGGCATAGAAGCATATGAAACTTTGGTCCAATGGGTTAAAACTGCACCTAAGATTATTCAAGATTTAGAAAAAAATGGTAAAAAAGAAGAACTCCATCAGTATAGGTTAAAAATAAAATTAGTATTAGATAAATTAAAAGAAATTCAAAAACTTATGGTAAGTGAGTAAATATGATAGAATATTCTTTGTTTGTTGTTTTTAAGATGATAGTTAGATTTAATTTATTATGTGGAAAAATTTGATATGAAAACAATATATGGCTATCTAATTCTATTGTTCAGTTTTTTTGGAATAATTTATTTACAAAACTATGTAGACTATAAAAATGGGAAAAGAACTCCTGTGGGTATTATATCTGATAAACTAAAACAGAATAGTTATGATAGAAGGCTTAAAGAATTGGAGTTAGTGGTTGACTCTCTTACTTCAGTAACAAATAGTCAGACTGATGCTATGACTAATAAAAACCTTACAACCATGGAGAAAATTGAAGAACTATTGAATCCAAAACAAACGAAACCTATAAAACTCCATTTTTATTCATTAAATGAGGCAGCCAAAGCACGAGATAGTAAAAATGAGTTAAGCTCAATAGCGCAACAATATATTAATCTGGCTTATGAAATGGGAGGAGATGATTGGTATGGAGCTGAAGAAATTTGGTATTCAGATGATTTTAGAAATCGGATCCCTGCAATAATAGATAGTAATTAATAAGATTAGATCTTTATTATTAAATAAAAAAATATTTTGGTCAATACCCCACACATGTGGGGTTTTCAATAATTAGAGATATGGCAAATGAAAAAATATTATAAATCTTCTATCATAATATCTTTATTGATATCGCATATTTATTCCCAAAATAAAATACATATAGGTAGACTCGAAAAATATGGAGATAAATATTATGAGCAGCATAGTGCGTTACCATTTTCAGGTACTGTTTTTGAAAAATCCAAGAAGTCTGGTCGTAAAATACTGGAAGTTGAAATACTAAAAGGGATTATCCATGGGCGCTATAAAAAATGGTATCATATTGGTTCATTATTGATGGAGGGATATTTCATTGATGGAAAGAAACAAGGGATTTTTAATACATGGCATAAAAACGGTAATAAAAAAAAGGAATTTTTCTATGTAGATGGCAAACTTGATGGAGAATCGTTTGTATGGAGTGATGATGGAAAAATATTGATAGAAGAAGATCACAACACAGGTTTATCTTATCACTGGTACTATTATAAAAGTGGTAAAATTTATTTAGAAGCAGTTAAGCGTTTTGGTGAATTGGATGGGAAATATACATTGTGGTATGAGAGTGGTACCAAGAAAATTGACGGAATATATAAAAATAATGAGAAAGATAGTTTGTGGGTAATGTATGGTGAAAATGGGAAAAAAATGGAAGAAGGATATTATAAAAACAATAAAAAATATGGTCTATGGGTTTCTTTTGATGATAATGGGATGGTTGCATATAAGAGAACATTCACAGAGGATGTATTAGACTCAATCAGTCAATATAAATATTATCTAGATGGCCAAAAATATTTAGATATTATTTATAGTGATAAAAGAAATGAGAGAGTTATAACTACTTGGGCAGAAAATGGGAAAAAAATAGGAGAATCAGTTTATAAAAATGGAAAAAATTATGGCCTATCAAGTAAGTGGAGTAATGATGGAGAAAAACAATATAAGCTACACTTTTTGAACGACAAATTAGATGGAGAAGCTATATTTTGGTATGCAAATGGTAATAAAAAAGTATCCGGTGAATTTTCTTATGGAGAAAAGGATGGGGAATGGTCTTACTTTAATGATGATGGTTCCATAAAAGGGAAAAAGAATTTTGATTAAATATTTACTGCAATTAATTATATGGTAGTATAATATGATAATAATGAGACAAATGCTAAGTGTTAATCATATAGTAAAAGGCATGCTTAAATTGAGAATTTCTGTTATTACCATATTATTCATCGGATGTGTACATAACTATGAGCCTGTAATAAGTTCAATAATCGCAGAGCCCAATCCTGTTGCCATTGGGGGTGTAGTAAATCTATCTTGTGTAGTCAGCGATGACGATGTGTCTAATATGTTGAAGACTGAACGTTTAAAGTATAAATGGGACGCTGCAGTCGGTGATATTACAGGAGCCAATGACAGTGTGGCTACTTGGCAGGCTCCACAAGACTCAGGACATTTTTCGATTACGTGTATCGTAGAAGATATGTTCAATGGCCTAGATATTTCTACAGTTACTATTATAGTAGAATGATGAAAAAAAATTACGCCACTATACTGTCAATAGTCTTGGTATTTATAATGTCTTGTGAAATTCCAAATAATCCAGTTGAATTAGTTTCCCTTACTTCGAGTGAATCTTTTGTGTGGTCAGGAGATGAAGTTACTATTGTATGTCAGGCGCAGGATATTGATAATGATAAATTATCATATAATTGGAACAGTGCAGGTGGGGAATTAATTACAAAAAAAGATACGGCATTTTGGACTGCACCGGACAGCATAGGATATTACCATATTATTTGTAAAATATCAGATGGTGTTGGATCTTCAGCTGCGGGAAAGGTTACTATCAGAGTAGTATCTGGAGGGTTTGTTGTGAAAGGCAGTATCACCGATGCAGTAACAAATTCATTTATTGAAAATGTTGAGGTTTCAATGAACGGTGAGAAGGATTTCAGTCAGGCTAATGGTAATTATTCATTTTTTTTAGCAAATGGGGATGGCTCATATGAACTCACAGCAGAAAATAATTCATATTGTCCCTTTTATGGAAACTTTGTAATCCCGGAAGATTACACGTTAAAGGAATATGTGTATAATTTTTCAATGAGTCCCATACCTGAACCAGGCGAAATTAGGTTTGTATTAAACTGGGGGGCAGAGCCTAGAGATCTGGATTCACACCTTAAGACTCCAGAGATTGATAGTTTAGAGTATCACATTTCTTATAGTAACCGTGGCAATGCATACGACCCTCCGTATGCCATACTAGATGTTGATGATACAGATGGATACGGACCTGAGACTATAACAATTAAACAAACATTTAGCGGTACTTATATATATTATATCCATAATTATTCAGGAGGTAATTTTAGTGGCTCAAATGGGACAGTGAGAGTCTACAATAGCCCCAGCTGTGATGGCGAGAAAATAGATATTCCAGAACAGGGTAGTGGAAGGTATTGGTATGTGTGTGAAATAGATGGTGAGAGTGGTAGCCTCAATATTATAAATCAGATAGTTGAAATTGTACCAGGGGATTAAATTTTGTCGGATAGAAATACAATAATAGAAGAATTGAAACAATTAACTGAATCATTTGTAAGTGAACGAGAATGGGAAAAATTTCATAGCCCAAAGAATTTAGCCATGTCCATATCTATTGAAGCAGCAGAGTTGATGGAATTGTTTCAATGGCTTTCATTAGATGAAGCAAAAAAGTTAATGGAATCGGGTGAATTAAGAGAGAATGCAATTGACGAGGTTGCCGATGTATTGATATATGCTATCGCCTTTTGTAATAGGAACAAAATTGATATCTCAGATGCTATCAAGCAAAAAATGAAAAAAAATATTAAAAAATATCCAACCGAAAAATTCAAGGGAAACTTTTAATGTATAATATTAGTTTTTTCTTTTTATTGTCATCCTTGTCTTTCTCTCAAATTATTATTGGAGAGGGGCTGACTGGTGATCTTCTATTGGATTATGTAGTAAGCAACTATAAGACATCGACTACCTTAGGCTATAATACTGCGCGAGACACACTCTATGGAAATATAGACTTACAGGAAGACAATCAACTATCTTGTGTCTATTCGGGCTACTCAATAACACTTGATACATCGGTGGATCCAAGTACAAATGCTTATAGCCAGGGTATAAACTGCGAACATACCTGGCCTCAGAGTATGGGCGCTGGGAATGAACCGCAAAAGAGCGACCTACACCACTTGTATCCTTGTAAGTCAAATGTGAATTCATCCAGGGGCAATCACCCTTATGATGAGATTCCCGATGAGGAGACTGACACATGGTATCGGAATGATTATTCGCAGGAGACTATTCCTACAGAATTTATAGATGAATATGCAGAAAAAAATAACACTGGAGACGCAACCTTTGAGCCGCGGGAAGATCACAAGGGAGATGCCGCGAGAGCAATGTTCTATTTTTTTGCTATGTATGAGGATGCTGCAGATACAAATTTTTGGAATATACAAAAAGATGTTTTGTTGGACTGGCATCAATCAGACCTTGTAGATGATTGGGAATTAAATAGGACATGGGTGATAGCAGAATATCAGGAAAATCAACCAAATCCTTTTGTATTAGATTCGTCTTTAGCGCGTAGAATTTGGTTTGTTAATTCCTATGATAATAATTACCCTCCTGGTGAATTTTCATTAGTTATGCCAGAGCAAAATACAATATTGCAATCCATGTCTCCACAATTTATGTGGACGACAGCTTTTGATTCAGATCCTATGGATACGGTCCACTATACTTTAATACTCGACACACCTCATCCAGGTATAATTGAGTATTATGCGGGGACAGACACTGCATTCACTTTGCCTGATACTTTGGAAGATAATACCGAATACTTCTGGCAGGTTATTGCGGAAGACCGTCTGGGCATGCAAACTATCAATAATGGAGGATATGTAAATTTCTATACTAATGTAGAAAATGAACCTCCTTCAGAATTTGAGTTATTATCACCTAATCACAATAGTATTCAGTCAGACTTATCTCCAAATTTTTCCTGGACAGCATCAATGGATCCTGATCCATTAGATTCTTTGTGGTATAGATTAGAGATATTTGGTCCTATGGTAGCCTATTATTTTTGGCAATATATTGCTACAACTACTGAGACAAACTATACACCGGATTTCTCTTTATTTGATAATTCCAGATTTAGTTATCTTGTTACGGTTAATGATCAATTTGAGCAATCTTATTCCACACAAGAGTATATATTTTATACGGATAGTATCCCTGAGCCTCCACTAAATTTTTCCACTATCTATCCTGGGAATAATTCTAACCAAGAAGATATGGAAATAGATTTCACTTGGAATCAAACCTTTGACCCTGATCCATTAGAACAGATTCATTATCAGATTGTATATGCTACAGACTGGGAAGATAGCAGTACCTATGTTTTTAGTGCTCAGACACAGGACACGGTGCTAACCATTTTGCTAGAAAATAATCATCAATATTATTGGATGGTGAATGCCTTTGATTTAGATGGTTTTACAGTGGGTAGTAATAACAATCTTCCAAATACGTTTTTATTGGGCGTACTTACAAATAGCGAAAATATTATAGTGCCAGATAATTTCGCATTATATCAGAATTACCCTAATCCATTCAACCCTACGACAACAGTGAAGTACGAATTGCCAATTTCAGATAATGTAAATATCGTAATAATTAACCTTGCAGGGTTCCATATAAGGTCATTAATTAATAAAAAACATATAGCGGGATCTTATCTTATTGATTGGGATGGGACTAATGATTTAGGAAAAGCGATGCCGACAGGGACTTATTTCTGTGTTATGATGACGGATAATTTCCAGAAAATAATTAAGATGATTTTATTAAAGTAATTTATGCTAAATTTTGAAATTGCTATACCAAAAACAATCTTGATACTATTAGAGTTCAAACTAGTTTTTCGATTATTTTATAGAAATTCATAAACATGGAGGTTATTTTATGAAAACAATAATTATGACCTTATCTATTTTGATTTCTTCATCATTAGTCCAATCAAATCCACTTGATAGGTTTGTGATTGGAGTTGGCACTAGCATCGGTGTTGTATCAGGAGCTACTTTTACCTCTATTCCAGTTGGAGCTACAGTTGTTTTAACAACACCATATGGATTTAATTTAGGACCTCTTAAGTATACTATATCATTAGCCTTTGGTAGCTATTCTGGAAAATATGATACGGCTGAAGATGATACTTATTCAGGTGAAGCTCAGTGGGTTGATGAATTTAACCCTACAGTAATTGCTTTAGGTGGGAATCTTACTCTAGCTGAATTTCTTTTTTCTGAAGGGCATGTAGGAACAGTTGGTGAAGGTCTGGGATTTAGAGGTTTCGCAGGTGTCTCTCTTGAACGTCTAATGAGCGGAGGCCTCAACTTACCGGTAAATATATTACTTGGTAGTGAACTATTTATCAGCCAAGATATGTCAGGTTCTGGAAATGCTTCAGGATGGATAAGCCTTGGTGCTAGATTAGATTATCATATTGGTGATAAAAGAAACCACCAAACGATCGGTAGTGGTCCTTCTGCATCTGTTTCAGGTCAAGCGAAAGGTGGGGTGATCGAGCAACCTGGATCTACTGGCAGTCCTGAGATTGATAATTTTGTAACTGCCACTTTTGACCTAAATGATAAGATAGTTGATTTAAAAGAAAAGGTGGAATCTGTTTCCAGTGGTTTAAGTGAAAGTAATAAAGTTTTAACTGCGATAGGTGGTAGCTCTTCAGGGCCAGTGGGCTGGGCATTAAAGGAGTTGACGAAAGGTTTCTCTAAATCTAAAAATAGTATAACCTCTGCAGTTGCTTCTCTAAAGAGCGAAGTACCAGATTTACCTGAAATTTATTTTAATCTAATCAAAGAATCGATGACCGATCCTAATACTTTGCAGGAGCTATTGAAAGGTACTGATCCAGAAGAGGCACTTGTTTTAACTTTTAATAAGAAAGCTAAGGAAAAAGGAGTGCCTACCACTTCAAAAGATTGGGTTAAAAGTTTAAACCTTGAGCTAGACCCGACTAAGGCACTTAAAACTAAATTAGTTAAGATTAATGATGGTGTTATGGGTGGAAAGGATAAGCTAGTCTCAATCCCTGATGATTTGAAGGCCATTGGTGAGCAGGCACAGTCATTATTAGGATCTGCCAAAGAATTACCTAAGGCCGCGAAGAGTTTAGGTTTTTCTAAAGCACCGGCGGCTTTAAAGGCAATTAAAGCTACCACCGGAGTATTAAAGAATATTCCTAATGAGGTAACCGCCATTGGTGATGAGACTAAGAAAGTAGCAGAAGAGATTGAGGAGGTCCTTAATAATATTAAAAATATTATAAGTTAGAATTATTTTCAATAAAACATTGAACAACAAACCCCGCATATGCGGGGTTTGTTGTTTGATCTATTGATTAAAGTAGTCAGTTTTAGAATTTAACTCCATTAGTTACATTTGTAGGAATTGTATAGTAGATAAAATACCCTTATATTTCGCAGCTTTCTCGTCGAGGAAATCGAGAATCTGCCCTCGTAGTTCAATGGATAGAACAA
>CAZEER010000051.1:0-17956 GCA_964511215.1 uncultured bacterium
CACGTTTATATTCTTCAGATCCTCGATGATCTCCAACCGGTTGTGATGCCTCTGCAGCTAATACACTAGCTTGCTCAACTATATCATCCGAAACATCAGTCCCAACAAGAATATTTTGAGCATCAGTAGCGCGAACGGGTGTTGGTCCCACATTGGTTAGTCCTATACCTGCAGAAATACATTGTCCATTTTCAAAATCTAACATAGCAGCACAAGCAGCTATAGCATAATCACCAACTTTTCTCTCAAGTTTTATATAGCATCCACCAGAGTTTTGATTTGGAACAGGAATCTTAATTTCAGTAAGGATTTCATTCTCTTCCAATGCAGTCCAAAGTGGTCCAAGAAAAAAATCATTTATATTTATTTCTCTTTTGGATTCATTTGGCCCACAGACAACCACAACAGCATTAAGAGCTAGCATTGTTGCAGGGTGATCATTAGCAGGATCTCCATGAGCAATATTTCCACCAACAGATGCTAAATTTCGAACTAGCGGATCAGCTATCACTTCTGAGGTGTCTTTTAGGATAGGATATTTTTCAGCAATGAGTTCTGAATTTTCTAGAGCAGATTCTGTAACCATAGCACCTATACAAAGATATCCATTTTCTTCTTTAATATAATCGAGACCTGATAAACGACTTATATCAACCAAATGAGTTGGCTCAGCGAGTCTCCATTTCATCATTGGAAGCAAACTATGCCCACCAGCTAAAACCTTGGCATCTTCACCAAGATCATTTAATAATTTTATTGCTTCGTCTAAGGTATCAGGTGAATGATAATCGAATGCACCAGGTATCATAATGTACTCCTCCCAAGTATTGACTCTACTAGTTCGGATTCAAATGCATATTCCGCAGCATATCGAAAACCAACTATTCCTTACAAAAAAGATATGTGGAATTCTGGCTAATTATAACCAAAAAAAAATAATAGTTAACATATGAAAAAAACAAGTGAAAGATAAACTATTCAAAAAAAAAATATCCATAATCAATCAAACTTGACTATTCCATATATTTTTTTCATAAGCAAATAAATAATTATAATCTAGATTTTGCTTTTGCAAGTGCCCTTTTAAGCATAATACCAGATAAATGTAAACGATACTCAGCAGAAGCAACCAAATCATTCATCATCTCCTGTGATTCAGAGATGGCTGACATAGCTTTTTCTAGATTATCACCTCCTAGATCTGTACCATTCAAAGCATCTTCAGATGCGATAGCTCTGTAGGCATGATCTGCAGCACCCGTCACTCCAATTGTAACCGATTGACAAATGCCATCCACCATACTTAAAGAAACACCTATACCAACTACAGCATATCGTGATGCTGGATTTGGGAATTTTACATAAGCACTTGATGAAGCTGCAGGAATCTTTACAGCTGTTACTATTTCTCCTTCTTCCTTTGCCGTCTCGAATAAGCCTGTGAAAAATTCTTGTGCAGTAATCTCTCTTGACCCATTTGAACTAGATAAACAAATCTTAGCACCAAAAGCAATAAGAGCACCAGGATAATCAGAACCCGGATCTGCATGAGCCACATTCCCACCAATTGTTCCTTTGTTCCTTACTTGAGCATCACCTATCACTCCTGCGCATTCTGCTAAACCAGGGCAAGCATTCTTCACTATATCTGATGATGCTACTTCTGCATGCGTAACAAGTCCGCCTATATTAATAACCTCATCATCAATAGACACATTAGACATACCAGGTATTTTTGAGATATCAATTAATATTTCTGGCTCAGCTAATCTCAATTTCATAGCAGGCACGAGACTGTGTCCACCTGATATAAAGGATCCAGCATCTCCTGCATTTGAAAGCATTGAGAACGCCTCTTCAATTGAATTAGCAACTTTATAATCAAACTTATATGCAATCATAATAATCTCCTTATACGTTTCCGTTATTATTCATTGCTTCCCAAACCCTTTGAGGTGTAAGAGGCATTTGAAGATCTTTTACACCAAGATCAGACAGTGCATCTACTACAGCATTCACCACAGCAGGAGTTGATGCAATTGTACCTGCTTCACCGATACCTTTTACCCCTAGTGGATTATGAGGACAAGGTGTGACTGTGTGATCTGTCTCAAACATTGGGAAATTATCAGCTCTGGGCATAGTATAGTCCAACATTGTTCCATTTAATAGCTGGCCTGAATCATCATACACAGCTCCCTCATAAAGGGCCTGTCCAACACCCTGTGCAATACCTCCATGAACCTGCCCTTCAACAATCATAGGATTGATTATGTTACCACAATCATCCACCGCAACATATTTAATAATCTTGACTTCTCCTGTTTCTTTATCAATCTCAACAACACAAATATGGGTACCAAATGGGTAAACAAAATTTGCTGGATCATAGAAACTTGCAAAATCCAGACCAGGCTCTTCGCCTTCTGGGTAATCATGAGGTACATAAGCAGTTAGAGCAACATCCCCAAAACCAACAGACTTATCTGTCCCTTTCACAGTCCAGGAACCATTAGTAAATTCTAGATCATCAGGTGAACACTCCAACTTATGAGCTGCAATTCTAGCACCTTTTTCTTTCACTTTATCAACACTTTTCATTATTGCACTCCCACAAACAGCGAGACTTCTAGATCCATATGTACCCATTCCGAAAGGTACATTCTCAGTATCACCATGGACCACATTAACATCGTCTATTCCAATACCAAAAGCATCTGCTACCACCTGTGCAAAGGTAGTCTCATGACCTTGACCATGGGAATGGGCTCCACTATGGATTGTTACTTTCCCAGTTGGGTGAACCCTTATACTAGCTGCATCATAAAGGCCAACACGAGCCCCCAATGAACCAACTACAGCGGAAGGGGCAATTCCACATGCTTCAATATAGGTAGAAAAACCAATTCCCATTAGTTTCCCATCGGCTTTAGCTTCTTCTCGCTGAACTTTTAGGCTTTCGTAGTCTGCAACCTCTAGTGCTTTATTTAGAGCACCCTCATAATTGCCACTATCGTATTGAAGTGCAACCTGTGTCTGGTAGCCAGGCTGATCTACACCATCAAACGCAGGAATAAAATTTTTCTTGCGAAACTCTGCAGGATCCATTCCTATCTCCCTAGCGGCTGTATCTATAAGTCGCTCAATTGAGTACGTTGCTTCTGGTCTACCTGCTCCTCTATATGCATCTACAGGCACTGTATGTGTCACAACCGCAGTAACATCTACGTGTACTGCTGGCGTAGTATAGAGCCCCTGCATCAAGGTACCATGTAAATACGTTGGCACACAGGTCGAAAAGTTTGAAAGGTATGCACCCATAGAGGCATAGGTTTTTGTTCTTAAGCCAATAATTTTTCCATTTGAATTCAATGCTAGTTTTGCATCAGTTACATGGTCTCTTCCATGACAGTCAGTAATAAATGCCTCACTACGATCTGCTGTCCATTTTATCGGACGGCCAATCTGTTTTGATGCCCATAGTACACCACATTCATCATTATAAGCAAATATCTTGCTACCAAAACCTCCACCGACATCAGGGGATATAACTCGTAGTTTATGCTCTGGAATGCTTAAAACAAATGCTGCAATAATTAACCTAGCTAAGTGCGGGTTTTGTGAAGTTGTATACAAAGTATATTTATCTTCATTCGCATCGTAGTATCCTAGTGCAGCCCTTGGTTCAATTGCGTTGGGCACTAATTTTTGATTATGATAAGACAGACTAGTTACATGGTGTGCATTTTCAAATGCGGCATCAGTTGCTTCTTTATCACCAAGCTCCCAATCATAAATTGTATTGTTAGGCACATCATCATGAACAAGTGGAGCATTATCTTCAGCAGCTATCTTTGGGTCTACTACTGCATCCAAAACATCATAGTCCACATCCACTAACTCTGCAGCATCTCTTGCAGTATATTTATCCTCTGCAATAACAAGTGCCACTGCATCACCAACATGTCGAACCTTATCTGCCACCAAAATAGGATGACCGGGCTCTTTCATAGTGTCTCCATTCTTAAAATCAACCTGCCAACCACATATAGAACCGACAATTCCAGCTTCGGCAATATCTTTTCCAGTAAATATTTTTACTACTCCGTCTATTGCATCAGCCGCAGATATATCTATCGAATTTATTTTTGCATGTGCATGTGGACTACGAACGTACACAGCGTAGGTCTGGTTTTTCATATTAAAGTCATCAGTATACTTTCCTTCACCTTTGATAAATCTATTATCTTCTACACGCTTGACCGCTTTACCAATTAAATCACCCATAACTACCTCCTAACCTTTATCTGCTGCATATTGAACAGCTTTAACAATATTATGGTAGCCTGTACAGCGACAAAAATTTCCATCTAATCCACAGCGAATTTCTTCTTCTGAAGGGCTACTATTTTTATTTAACAAATCTGCGGAGGTCATAATCATACCAGGTGTACAAAAACCACACTGCAGACCATGTTTCTCTTTAAAACCCTCTTGAAGAGGATGCAATTCACCATTCTGGCACATACCTTCAATAGTTGTAATATCTGTGCCATCAGCTTGGACTGCAAACATGGTGCACGATTTTATGGCCTTACCATCTATATGAATTGTACATGCACCACAGGAGCTGGTATCACAACCAACATGAGTACCTGTCAATTCAAGTTTTTCACGCAAATAGTCAACTAATAGAACTCGAGTTTCAATTTTATCCTTATGATGTACTCCATTGACAGTTAGGTTAATTGCAAATCTCATTTGTACTCCTTTTGTTTTAAATAGAATAACTTTTCAAGCTATTGAAACTATTTTTTGTTTAAAATTTTCTATACCTTGATCCATAATTTTTTTACCTGTTGCTTCTATAAATCTCTGCCCAACACGGGCTATAATACCGGTTACATTTCCTTCAGCAATAAATGTAAACCGTGTACCATCGCCATTAGAATGAAGCTTAATCTCTCCAGACCCAGCCATTGAACCTTTAACACCATTACTTTTTACCTGAAACTTGTATCCTTCAGGCTCATTAATATCAAAAATTTTTAATATGGAATTAAATTTACTTGATATAGGACCAATTTTCACATTGACCTGGGCCTCATATTGATTGTCTGATATCATTTCTAATGAATCACAGTTTGGAAGGATGGATGCAAGAATTTCTGGATCATTGATAGCATCCCAAACACGAGCCTTTTCTAGCTCAATATGGTAATCTTTCTCAAGCCGAATTGCCAAAGCGTACTCCTAAACTTTTTAGGTATTTAGTTTAGATATGTGGAATTCGGCGTGCTCTACATACTTAGGGTTATATTAAAATAATAAGTATTATTGGACATTTTCAAGCCAAAGATTTAAATAAAAAATTAAAAAAAACGATATTCTTTAATATTTAAGAAATAATATAAAATTGCAACTGTGAGTTAGATGATTGAAATCATCTAAACAGTCTGTGATTGAGCTCTTAATCTCGGATAAAAATAAAGCCCACAACAAAAAACTATTTCAAATGCAATAAATAAGTATAGATTTCTTGCAACACCATCATCAAAACCATAACTATGTAGCCCCACCTGGAGAAGATTGACCCCAAACCAAGCCAGAGCAACTATAATATTATTTAAACTCATACCCAGAGCAAATTCAGTTGATTTTACTAACCCCGATAGACGAGAATGGATCATCATAAGTTGCCAAAGTACAATGAGCAATGCACCATTTTCTTTTGGATCCCATCCCCAAAATCTTCCCCATGATTGATCAGCCCATATGCCTCCGAGAATAGTTCCAAAAAGTGTAAAAAACAGTGCGACTAGCGTAATACCAAACAGATTATTAAAAATACTTTTTAGTTTTTTGTTATTGGCAGAATTAAGAATATTTTGGATCAAATATAAATGCCCAACAAAGCCCGCGACTAACGAAGCACCATATCCTATGGTTATAGTTGTTACATGAGTAGCTAACCAAAAATTTGAATTTAATACAGCTACCAACATTTGAAGGGTATCTCCATCAGCGGCATAACTGAACCCTATAAAATGGAGAATAGCACCACTCACTGAACCAACAAAAATACCAAGGCCATCTCTCCTATAGTATTCAAGAATGGTAGCGAGGAGTACAATTATGAATGCAACAAAAATTACCGATTCATAAATAGTCGATACGGGAGGCCGATTCATAATATCCATTCTGAGTAATATACCAAAACCATGAACTAAAAATCCTAATATAAGTAGCGTATATGATAATCGATTAATCCAAAGGACCTGGATCATCCAGCTTATACATAGAAAAATAAATGCCGCTATATAAAACATGAGACTTTTTGTAAAGATATCAGCATTATTCATCCAAGTCTCTTTTTTTAGGTTAATTATGTCAAGATCTAGTCTTGGAAATGATAATAATGCTGATTCATAATTATTTAGAGCTGAGACCATTTGTGATTTATTACCAGAAATACGACTTGCAAGATAAGCTTGTAACGCATCTAAAACTCTCTGCTGATGTGGTTCTGCCTTAAGACCACCAACTATAAAGTCAAAAGGTGAAAACCACTCACTATTTTCAAATCCTATGAAAGGAGGAATTAGTCTTACTCTTTTAAGGTATGATATCTCTTCAAACCTTAATGCATTTTCACTTAATTCTAATAGTTGTTTCTCAAAGACGGTTCGATCAGTATTTTTTTTGCTATCTATCATCCTTATCAGATCCACCTGATTACTTAGACCCGGGATTATTTCATTAAAACTATATCTATGCTTTTCTGACCAATCAAGAAATAGGCTTGAAACAACATCTGGATTGCGGATATTAAATATTTTTTGATCCATTCCATTTTGAGGATCAAGGATTAAGTCTAAAAACCAATCTGTAGCGGATAAATTTTGATTTTTAAAAGATTGTCTTCCATAAAATGCCAGTAAATGATTACGGGCAAAAGTATCTAATGGCTTCACTCGCCCCTCATTCTGTATTGGAATATTTCCAACATCGATAGCAAAAACATGACCCAGAGTTAAAGTTGATATAATAAAAAAATACAATTTTTTTAAATTATTTTTAATAGAATGCTTCATATTTTCTTTTTTATCATTTTAGGTAGACTAATTAATAAATGTAATAAAAGACCTACACTCATAATTATACTTGAGATATAGGGGAATAACCTGCCATAGTTTTTCACAACAGCCAGTACTGTTGTCTCTTTTTCTAGACCATCAATAAATGATGCTTGATAAAAGGTATACCCTCTATGTCTTAATGGTTCATTCATTTGGATAAGTACTCTTCGAGGTATTTTATCTTCTATTAAGTGAATTTCAGAACTATAGCTTTTTGCAATATTTGTACCAGGATGCATTACTTTTTTAAAATCTAATAATTCAATTGAGAACGGTAAATTTCTTCGTTTTCGACGAAATTCTAAAAAATATCTTTTATCATCTATAATTAAAGTATCCTTTAACCCCTGTCCTAAAAAAGACCCATATATTCCATCATCTTTATTATTACTTCCGGTAATTTTATAGATTAAACCTGGACGATTTTGTTCATTCTCTTTTTCTGGTAGTTTAGATAATAAAACAAATTCTCCAAGAAAACCTTTATATATAGAGTCAGCTGGCGATATTCTATTTTCAATTCTTACATTTTTTATATAACTAATTATATATATTTCAATGCCAAACTTTTTATAATTAATTGAATTACCATCTTTCAAAAGAGGTGCATCAAAAATGGTATACTCTAAGCTATCATCTAAAGAAGTATTCACTAATGCTAGTTCCATATCATGATAGTCATCAACATGACTTGCAACATTTCCTTCTTCAATGACCATATTACCTTCAGAACTAAAAGCTGCTGTAATGCCACCACCGATTAATAAAAGTAATCCTCCCACATGAATAATTATTATTCCAATTTTTTTTATTTTCCATAAGTAATTTTTAAAAAAGCTCGAAAATAAATTGATTGTCATAATTATTAAAACTAAACGACCCCCAGGTAGTGGTATTACATCTAAAAAAATAAAATAATAGGAGGAAAAATATTTCAACTGAGCAGCATAAAGACCAATGTCTTTTTGTGTAATTGTGCCAAAAAATACTAAAATCATTAACCAGATAAGTGTATAAACAAATACTTGTGGACTAGTAATAATTTGTAGTAGTCTCTTTATCATCATTTTCTCACCAGAGATAAACTCTCACAAAATTTAGTAAAATCAATTTCATTAGCTAATAAGCATTGAAATTCTGACATTAATTTTATAAAAATTGTTCTATCATCGAGTGTGTAAATTGCTGCTAAAATTGCTTTCTCTTCTTTTTGATGGTTAATCAGTTTAAAGAACAAAAATTGTCCTAATTCACCATTTTTTATTTGTGTTAAATCTGCTATTTCCTCTGATACTTTAGGACTTAAACCGATTTGTCCCAACCATCGATTCACATTAGAATTAATACTCCCACTTTTGCCATCAAAACTGGTGATAGATAAGTCACCAAAACCATTTGTGCAAGGCACTCGAAAACTTACTAGTCTCATTGAATGCCCTGTAACTTCAATCCAATTATCAGGTTTTTCCCATTTTAAAATCAAATCATTATTTTTAATAATACTTTGTGCAACTGAATTTTCTTGCCTTTTTTTCGAGATACGATAAGTGCGGATATGATCATCCGTATTACACGAAAAAGTAATAACTAAAAAAAATGAAATTAATAGATGATAATTAATCAAAGAACACCGACTATTTATATTTAGGGATTTGCAACAATTTAAGGATGCATTTCAAAATAATTTTAACAACGATAGTATTTTAATTTTTTTACATTCTTATTTTATTTGGATAATTTAAAATGGATTTTCATATTGAGTTTATCAATTTTCTTAGAATATTTTTAATTATAAATATTTAAAAATAAAGAAACTTTTTAAAAATAAATTTCACTTTTCATAATTCTATAATCTCTGCAATAAGTAAGGATAAATCCTCAGCATCAATTATATTATCCTGGTTCATATCTCCATTATCGGAAAACGTGCTACTATTTAAAAGGATTTCACTTAATATAGTTACATCTATAATATCTAAAAAATAATCAGCATTCATATCACCCAAAATATGAGTAAAATAATTTGGTCTATATTTTTGTGCGCGGGCAGTATAACCATCTATTCCTGACTCTAGTTGATGATAATAATCCCAGACAACTTGACCTGAATCAGTAATTTCAAATATATGCCGCTCTTGTGTTACTGTTACTATTGTATTACCATTGGGCAATCGATAAGCCCCAGATTGAAAAAAAGAAAAAAAGGAATCATCATTACCGTATAACCAACAATAATTGTTAGGTCCGAATGCGCTATCAATTGGTATATCATAATTGCCATCATCATTCAATGGAGTTATAATTTCTATTACGCTGGAATTTCCTAATGAATTATTTTGACCAGTTGTATCGGATGGATTATTATTAAATATCAATAAGTGTCCTGTACCAGGATAGTTTTCATTAATCCAATTTACTCCATGCTGATCATTTAGCATTCTATTCCCTTCATTACCACGATTATAATTCTGAGGATTACCCCATCTATATAATATGTCACCACCCATACTACTATTCCCGCCAGTATTAGAAGCAGCTTCCTCAGTAGAAGTACTGTGATCAATAATAAATATTTCATCGAGATGTCGTGATGAAAAAACAATCTGATCGAGTATAGGATTGTAGTCTATTGCATTAGTATGTAACCAGTCACCTTCATTTGGATTCGTAAACTCTCCCAAATTAATATCTACAAGCTCTGGATGCGCAGATGGTTCCCCAAAGTTCGGTAATGATGCATCTACATTTTGAATCAAATGATCCCAAATATGCCATTCCCAAACAACTATTCCACTATCAAAACCAAATGGCTCAATTTCAACAATTTTCAATGGCCACATCTCATTTTCCACATTCACTCTACCAAAATTTTGTGCCTCCTGCGCTGTTTTTTTTTCCCAACAAAGAACCAAAATATTCCCATTTTGTAAAGGTTCAAAATCATGATGAGGATGAAATAAGTAATCATTATAACTAAAATTCCATAACACACTTCCATCCCAATCAATTTTTTGAAATATCCCACCGATAGGTCCATGCGAATTACCAAAATAATGAAAATCCGAGCGCATCTGAACCAAAATAGTTCTATCGGTTAGCAAATAGGGTGTCCCTACTAACCCTAGTGAATGCGTCCATATTTTTATAGGATTAAAATTATTATTAATTAGATACGTTTGAGACTCACCTAAACCAAGTGAATTAGAAAAAAATGTCATCCCATTAAATACATCACTATAACCCCGATTAAAAAACATAAAAAATAATATAATAGATTTAGTTAGAAATCTATCCATTAAAATAATTCCATGATTATTTTTCTTTGTTTATATAAAATTGTTTTTTTGGTGGTGTCAATGGTCTACCCATCCAAAGTGGACGACGCAATCCATTTGGATGAGTTTCTTTATCTTTAGCTAATTTATTCCACTTCTTGAAGTGTTTGAATGACTTATTCGTATCAACAAATATATCACCATATTTTTCGTCAATATTTGGTTTAGAGATACTGACTTTTTGTAACCAGCAGTGTGCTCCAGAAATCGGATCTGGATTCACCGCATGTGTAATATTCTGATGGACCCCACCATCTCTCCACCATACCCTATTGGTATCAGGATCATTTGTTCTCCATGATTCTATGCCGTTTACCGTTTTCATCTTCCATTTTCCATCCCCCAGGTTTTTAATTTTAACTGTATTCGTCATAAAGCGATTACCTTCATCTTGTGGTCGTCGCCATCGGCCAATATGGTGAGAGCAGGCAACTACGCCTGGTTTTATAGCCTCTGTAACCCAGACCTTATCCACAAACCAACCAATCTCTGTTGAGATTTTTAATAGATCACCATTATCTACTCCAAACTGTTTTGCATCTTTATTATGAATCCAAATAGGATTACGATGAGCGATCTCAGCAAGCCATTTAGAATTTGCAGATCGTGAATGAATATGAGTAGGTAATCTGAAATTTGGAAGTAAAACATATTCATTTTTTTCATTATTCAATTTTTCTGGATGAATGTGACTCTTAATACGATATCCAGGAGTTGCATGTTCAGAATAACCAAAGTCTATCATAGTTTGCGAAAAAATCTCCTGACGTTTTGAAGGTGTTGGAAATCCAGTAACACATTTATCACCAACTTTTATGCCAATAATTTTCCCATTTTTTTCAATTTGCCCATTTTGTTTAACACATTCTCCTGGCTCAATCTCTTTCATATTGTTGTTATAGATATTTTCATCAACCATAAAAGCACCAAATTTGCGCATATACTCTAAAGGTGATAGCCCTTCATTTTTTGCCGCTTCCGGCAATCCTTCTGTGTGTTCAAAAATATATTGGTAATATTCATCAATATTTATTTTTTGACCTTCTCTATATGGACTCATGAAATGTTCTCTAATACCTAAATCATTATCTCTATCAATGCGCCAAGAAAGTTCGATCCAAAATTCATCTTCTTCCCATACTTCACCAGGATTTATTTCATATGTGAATTCAACTTCTTTTCCATCTCTTCGAGCCTTTTCTCTTAAAACTGGTTGACGGAATGCAATCCATATACCAGCCTGTGTTTCATAAGAGTTGAGGTCATGCCTTTCAGACGCATGCCCCATAGGTAAAACATAGTCAGCAAAAAATGCTGTTTCATTCCAAGTTGGTGTCAGAGCAATATGACAGCCAATTTTTTCATTATCTGACAACATTTCTATCCAAGTAAAACCATCAGGATAAGTCCAAACAGGATTAAATACTCTAGTAAAATATACATCTAGAGATCCGCGGTTATCTTTCAAAAGATGGGGTAAAATTTGACTCATCTCATAATGTGCAAGTGTATACTCTGTTGGCCAGTTTAATTCATTCCAAGCATCTGGACCAGGAGGTGAATCAAAAAAATCTGGATGGAACTTATTCCATGCACTTGGAGATGTCCCGCCTTCGGTTCCAACTGATCCTGTTAAAATATTGAGTAAGTGAAGGGTACGTGCGACTTGCCATCCACCCAAATTGCCAATAGATGGGCCTCTCCATACATGAGTAGAAAGTCTACTCCCTGCTTGAGCAATCATTTTGGCAACTCTTATAATTTGGTCTACAGGAATTTGAGCTTCTTCAGCGGCATATTCTGGTGTGTATTCTATCCACTCTTCTTTCAATCGCTTTATAAATTGATCAAATTCTATCGGATCATCTGGATGAAGTTGTTTTAAGTAATCATCCCAGTTTACCCAATTCTCTAAATATTCTTTATCATATAATTCTTGTTCTAGGATTATTTTTGCTATAGCCATAAAAACCGCTGACTCACTACCAGGGTAGGTTGGCAACCATTCATCAGCCATTGATGCAGTATTTGAAAGTCTTGGGTCCATAACTATTAGCTTGGCTCCTTTCATCATTCCTTCCATTATACGCTGTGCATGAGGATTAAAATAATGACCCGTTTCTAGGTGGGACGAAGCTAGCAAAATTACTTTTGCGTTAGTATGATCAGGGCTAGGTCTATCATATTTATGCCACAAAGCATAACCTGTTCGAGCACCAGCTGAACAAATATTTGTATGGGAGTTATGCCCATCCACCCCCCATGATTTTAATATTCTTTCTGCATAACCTTCATGACCTGGTCGCCCTACATGGTAAACCACACCATCTTTTCTCTTGCGAATAGATGATGCAATCTTTCCAGAAATTTCATTAAGAGCCTGGTCCCAAGATATTTTTTTCCATTTACCCTCACCTCTTTTTCCAACTCTCTTTAATGGATAGAGTATACGCTCAGTATCATTAATCTGATTAATTGTAGCTGGACCCTTAGCACAATTTCGGCCACGACTTCCAGGATGATGTGGGTTCCCTTCAAATTTGCGGACTTTATTAGAACTCTTATCAATATATGCTAATAATCCGCAAGCAGATTCACAGTTAAAACATGTTGTTGGCACAATGGAGTAATTTCGTTCCTTTTTATCAGGCCATGCCAGAGGATCTAATTCAGTAAAATCGTCCCATTCGCTAGGGTCAGGGTATTTATAAAGTTCTCGAGGACCTTTTAAAGGAGAATCCTGTGAAGAGCCCGATCTATCAGATATCTTAGGGATTAACCCTAGAGACTCTGAAAATGTTTCAATCCAACTACGTTTCATAATTAACTCAATGGAATCATTTGTGGTACACGTATGCGAACGAATTCAGTCAAGAATATTCCAATCGTTGCACAAAGACCTGCAAAAGCTATTAGACTTGGATTCATACTTATAAGGATTAATGGTAATACAGTACCAATCATAATACCAGCCCAAAAATATTTTGAATAATATCCCTTCAACATTAGGATAATTGCTTTTTTTGTATCAGGTGTATTATGAAATAAGAAGATTTCTTTAAGAATAAGGATAAGATTTAAACCAATAAGCACCAACATTGCTTTTACCATCAGAGTAGCCATTTCTGGAGCAATAATCATTATTGCCGTAGAACCTGAAATTAATGAATGAATAAGCATATGTATAGCATTTAGCCAAGCGGTTTGCCACAGATCCCTTGCCCTTGCTTGGGCAAAGAGAAAAGCCGTATATGTAGCACCCAGTACTGCAAAGATTGAAATAAAAATATCCAATAAAACCCAACTATTGTATCCATATAATATCAAAAATAGTTTTGCTGATACTAATCCTCCAAATATAGTAATAATATAGGCTCCACGAACTAGCCATGATTGCCATTGTGGACGTAGAAGTACATAAAGAAATCGACTTGGTTTATCTAAATCTAAAATAAGAAGTAGTCCTGTTAATCCCATAAAAATTAATGTTGTAATAAGTCCTGTTAATTGCAATGATTTATCTAAAAATTCATTCATATATTGCAAAGCAGTTATCATAAGAATTGTTCCAGTAGCAATTGCTTTTGTCCATACGTAGGCCGGTACTTCCCATCCCCAAAGTACACCTTTATTTGGAGAATCATATACTCTTCGTGTATTAGAGTCCACATCATTTTGAATTTCTTTTGCTACATTATCAATTGCTCGCTGATCAATTGATTCTCCTGATTGTGAAGCATTTTCCATTGCTAATTGTATAATTAAATTTTCAGTATTTGATTCCACTGCACGGTTTTCAGCATACTTTGCATAGTGCCCTACCCCTTTTGACTGTTCAGACCATACATAGTTTGAATTTGCTTCTGTTGCACCAGGATCTAGCATTTCCTTTGTTCCATTTATATAATACAGATTTGGGGAAGTCATTTTTTCAGGCTTACGTGTCATAACTTTCTCATTTGATACAAGCTGAGAAATCTTAGATTTTGGATCACTCAAATCTCCAGAAATAATGGCCTCTACTGGACAAACAATTACACATGCTGGTTCGTAACCACCATCTAAACGATGGGCGCAGTAATTACATTTTGCAGCAGTATGTGTATCAGGATCAATATATAATGCATCATATGGGCAAGCTTGCATACATGACTTACAACCGATACAACGTTCATTATCAAAGTCAACTATACCATCCGATCTGTTATAGAGTGCAGTTGTTGGACAAATTTCTACACAAGGTGCATCCATGCAATGATTACAGCGGTGGACTGAAAATTCACGAGTAGATTGAGGGAATTCACCTTTTTCAATGTATTTAACGTGAGTGCGGTTTACTCCAATGGGGATATCGTGCTCACTTTTGCATGCAACGGTGCATGCGTGGCAACCAATACACATCCGATTATCTATAACAAATCCGTAATTCATCTATTAATTAATATTAAACACACTGAAAACTTACAAATCAATTAGGATGCAATTAACATTTCTAATATAGAAATTCACATATGATTTCTGGTTCAGTTTTTATTTTAATAGGTGGTAAAAGCAAGCGTTTTGGATCTGTAAAGTGGCGCACAAAGATTAATGGTATATCAATTATTGACAATCTTTTAAATATATGTAAGAATTTCCAACATGTACATTTAATTGGGAAAAATATACCCCTAGATGTAAATGAGAAAAATTTTATACAAGATATTCTAGATATCCGGGCCCCTATTAATGGTTTATACACTGCTCTAGAATCATCGAATACTGAATGGGCATTTTTATTATCATCTGATTTACCATTGATGGTTGAAAAAGTATTGCTAGAACTATGGGAAAATCGAAAACATGGAGCAGAGATTGTAATTCCCATTATCAATGGTGAATTACAGCCTACATGTGCTTTGTATAATAGAATACTGAAAAATAAATGTTATGAAAAAATAAAAAATAATAAACTCAGTCTATTAGATTTTGTTAATGATGCAAATTATTATCCTCTCGACCTTACACACCAATCAGACTCATTCCTAAATATGAATACAAAAAATGATTTGAGAGTAGCAAAAAAAATACTAAGATTAAAAAAAGTTTAGCTTATCAATACTCTTATTATGGTTGAATCATTAATTAATAATTTAAAAGAATTTTCAAAACAGAATTTTCCAATTCCAGAAGTCTCATCTTACCTTCAGAACCTAAGTATTAATGATCCAGCATTAGAAAAATACTGTTTACTGGAAGAAAAATTCTATACTCGAAATTTAATTCATAGGGAAACAGACTTTGAAATAATGGTTATTTGTTGGCCATCAAATACTAGTGCACCAATACATGGGCATGAAGGTGAAAAATGTTGGGCAAGAGTAGAAAAAGGGAATCTTCAGATTTGTAATTATGATGAATTATCATTAAAACCTTTAAAATTAAATATGACAAATAAAATTTCTTGTAATCCAGGTGATTTAGATGGACCAGCTGAAATACATTCAGTGGAAAATTTATCAAATTATTTTGCTATTAGTTTACATGTATATGCAAAACCATATGATGCGTGCGATATCTATAATATTAAGGAAGGTATTATTGAAAGAACTAAATTAAGTTACTATAGTATTGGAGGCAAGATCTGTTAGAGAGACTAATCATCTAGCTTTTCAATCCGTCTCTGGTGCCGACCACCTTCAAATGCTTCTTTGAGCCATAATTCTATTACATCATAGATTTCTTTTTCAGACATAAACCGCGCACCAAGAGATAATATATTGGCGTTATTATGCCCTCTTGAAAGTTTTACTATTTCTTTAGGCCCATTATAAAAAACCGCAGCTCGGCATCCCTTGATTCTATTTGCTGCCATTGCTTCTCCTTGACCTGAGCCTCCTAGTATAATTCCTCTACTTTCTCTGTCATTGGCTACAGCCCTTGCGCATGGAAAAATAAAATCGGGGTAATCATCTAGAGCATCATATTTATATGCACCATGATCTATTATATCATGGCCTTTTTTTGTTAGGTAATCTTTAATGGTATTTTTCAAATTCAGACCTGCATGATCTGTAGCTAAATGAATTTTCATAAAAGATTTTGAAGATGCTTTCTAACTTTTTGTTCTACCTTTTCAGGTGTAAAACCAAACTCATTTGCTAAATCTTTTCCTGGAGCTGATGCACCATAGTGATCTAAACCAATAGACAGACCATTGACTCCAGAATATTTTTCCCATCCATGAGTTATTCCTGCTTCCATAGTAACTTTTAAACAACCTCGCATAGGAATAAGACTATTTTTGTATTCCTCAGATTGTTTATCAAAAATCTCCATACAGGGCATACTTATAATTCGAATTTTTTTATCAGTCATCAAATTTGCAGTGTTGATTGCTAGTGACACTTCTGATCCCGTTGCAATGAATATTAATTCTGGATCATTTTCACAGTCCTGAATAATATACCCTCCTTTCCTCACATTTTTATCTAAAACATCATACTCTTGGTCTATAATTGGAATCCCTTGTCTTGTTAAAAGCATCGCACTTGGCGTATCCTTAATTTCCATTGCAAGTCGAAAACAAATAGCTGTTTCTTTTGCATCAGCTGGCCTAAAAACATTGAAGTTTGGTATCATTCTTAGCGACATTGCATGTTCAACAGGTTGGTGAGTAGGACCGTCTTCCCCCACAAAGAACGAGTCATGGGTAAACTCATGAATTACTCTGGCACCTTGAATGGCCCCTAACCGTAACGCAGGCCTCTCATAATCAGCAAATACGAGAAAAGTACCACCAAAAGGTATAATCCCTCCATGGAGAGCCATGCCATTCATCATACTTGCCATTGGAAATTCACGCACACCAAAAGGGATATTACGTCCTGATTGATTTTTACTTGTGAAATCTGAATAAATTTTTGCGAAGTTTCCAGTATAATTTGAAGGTTCAAGATCAGCAGAACCGCCTATGAGATTTGGTAAATATGGAGCAAATTGATCTAGCGTAGCTCCAAATGCTTTCCTAGTTGCTAGAGACTCTCCAGAATTAAAAGTTGGATAGTCAAGATCTGGAAGGTTATCATCTATACATACAGAGATAAGTGATCCTATATCTTTTTTAGATGAAAGCATCATTTTCTTTTCATTCCAAAATTTTACATTTTTAGTTAATCTAGAAAATCTTTTTTGAAAATACTCTTTAACTTCAAATGGTAAGTGAAATTTTTCAACAGATAAACCTAGTTTTTTCTTACTTGCATTAATCTCCTCTTGATCTAATGGTGCTCCATGGGTATTGTGATCGCCTTCCATAGTTGCTGTGCCTTTAGCCATAACTGTATTACCGATTATAATACTAGGTCTACCATCTTTCTGTGCTTTTTCTATCGAATACCGAATCTCATCGTGGCTATGACCATTTATCTCTTGGACATGCCAATTAAATCCTTCAAATACTTTTTTATAGTCAGTGGAATCTGAACGATTTGTATGACCTGA
>CAZEER010000052.1:0-17719 GCA_964511215.1 uncultured bacterium
AAAATCAATAAGAATGTTAGACCCCGATTGGGGAGACGGCAAAGAAGAGGACTTTTGCATTAGGGTTATAAATTTGCTGACATCACGTTCCCAAATACCAACTGACATAATAGAAAACTCTGGTTATTTTTTCGAAGATCCCCAAACTTTTTCAAGTGATGATATCAAAAAAATATGGAAGGACACAACACAAGCAATAATCGAAAAAATCATTCAACTTTATAGTAACGCCAGTAGCTGGAGTGAAAAAAATCTTGAAAAAATATTTAAAAATTATATTGCGAAAACTGGACTTGGCTTTGGCCAAGTTATGAAGCCAATTAGACTCGCTTTATGCGGAAGTTTAACTGGTCCATCACTTTTTGAGTTAATGGAGTTAATAGGAAAAACATCAACAATTAATCGTCTAAATTATGCAATAAAAGAAATTAGAATAAATGAATAAAGATATAGTAGAAGAAAAAAATTTCATCCAAAAAATTATCGACGAAGATAATAGTAGAGGGAAATGGAATAATAGGGTCCACACCCGTTTCCCACCTGAGCCCAATGGATATCTTCATATTGGACATGCTAAATCAATATGTTTGAATTTTGGTCTTGCCGAAAAAAATAATGGTAAGTGCAACCTACGGTTTGATGATACTAACCCACTTAAAGAAGAAAACGAATACGTAGAATCTATTATTAAAGACGTTGCGTGGCTTGGTTTTGACTGGCAAGACAGATTGTTTTTTGCATCTGACTATTTTGATCAAATGTATGAGTACGCTGTTCAATTAATAGAAAAAGGGAAAGCATATGTATGTGATTTAACAGTAGAGGAAATTAAAGCAGCCCGAGGAACTTTGAAGGATCCCGGTACTGAGAGCCCTTACAGAAAAAGAAGAATTGAAGAGAACCTCGATCTTTTTCAACGTATGAGAGATGGGGAGTTTGGAGATGGGAAAAAAACTTTGAGGGCATTTATAGATATGTCGCACCCAAACCTAAATATGAGAGATCCTGTAATTTATAGAATCCTCCATGCCTCACATCATAGAACTGGTGACCAATGGTCAATATACCCTATGTATGATTGGGCACACGGACTAGAAGATTCCATTGAAAATATAACACACTCAATTTGCACATTGGAGTTTGAAGACCACCGCCCGCTCTATGATTGGTACTTAGATCAACTAGGTATTTATCATCCTCAACAAATTGAATTTGCCAGACTCAATTTAAATTTTACAGTTGTCAGTAAGAGAAAGTTAAAGCAACTCGTTGATGAAAAACATGTGGATGGTTGGGATGATCCGAGAATGCCAACAATCTCAGGCCTTCGCCGTCGAGGTTATACTCCTGAATCGATTCGCAATTTTTCTGAAAAAATTGGTATTACTAAACGCGACTCCTTAATTGATGTTGTCAGATTAGAAAATTCTCTTAGGGAAGAATTAAATAAAAAAGCGCAGCGTGTGCTTGCTGTTTTAGATCCTTTGAAAGTTGTCATAAAAAATTACCCCAAAAACCAAGAAGAGATGCTTGAAGCAATAAATAACCCTGAAGATATAAATGCTGGAACAAGAGAGATACCATTCTCCAGAGAATTATTTATTGAGCGAGATGATTTTATGGAAGATCCGCCTAAAAAATTTTTCAGGCTAGCTCCAGGACGAGAAGTTCGATTGCGCTATGCCTATTTTTTGACTTGTACCGATATCATAAAAGATAAGGAAGATAATATTAGTGAAATACATTGTACCTATGATCCAAAAAGTAGGGGAGGTAATTCACCAGATGGTAGGAAAGTTAAAGCAACATTGCATTGGGTGAGTGCTTCACATGCGGTTGACGCAGAAGTGAAAATATATGATCGTCTTTTTATGAAAGAGAGGCCTGAAGATAGTAATAATTTTCTAGATGCTCTCAACCCGGAATCATGTATTAGTTATAAAGGTGCTAAGCTAGAGCCAAGCTTGTCAGACCCCGGGGGAGAAACTTATCAATTTGAGCGACTGGGATATTTTAAAATGGACAAAATAGTAGATCAAACTGATAAAAATATTTTTATTCGTTCAGTTTCACTTAGAGATTCGTGGGCGCGAATTTTGAAACAAAAAATTAAATAGAATGCTAAATTGGTATAGATTAAACCAATGATTACCTTTAATTTGCGATCATGAAACCAAACATCCGGATATTGAAGATTTTATACTTCATGTTTTTCCTGTCTGTATTATCTGCGAAGCAGTCTTCAGCATATGTTTATCTTTTGCCTTTTGATAATATTCAAAACGATCCAGCTGTCGGTTGGGTTGCAACTGGTTTGAGTGATATGGTTAGAGAAGAAATCAAAAATGTGTATGGTGTCAGAATGAGAAATAAAGAAGATCTGGAAACTATTATGAATGATAGGTCTCTGATGCTGAAACAACCAAGAGGATCGCGTAATCTTCTGGTATTGGGTAAATATAATAGGCAATTAGATAAGGTTCATGTAACTATCCAAGTTGTAGATGTTGCAAACTGGGAAGAACTTGGTAAGTCACAAATTTCAGAAGTATATACCCAAGTACCTATGCTTAATAAAGCTGTAGGTGAGGCAGTGCTACAGATCATTAAACCATTTTTACCTAAACAGCCAAAAGAAGAGAACTCCCTTTTTCCGAAGTATACTGAATCTCGGGTTGTAATTGAGAAAGATCCTATTATCACAGAAGCTGAAAAAGTTTCAGCAACTCTTGATAAAAAAATTGCTGAATTAGAAGCTTCGATGGAATTCTTATTGGGAGCAAGGGCTCGAGAAAAAGAAAGACCAAGAAAAAATTCACCTAAGTTTAGTTCTGGTGAATGGACAATGGACTTTGATGTTGATCGTAAGCTTAAAGATAATCCAAAGAATACTGGTAATACTCGTTTACTTTCTACAGTCTTAGATCAATTGTTAACAAATCCTTATGAAGTAGAACTTCAGAGACCAGAATTTGAATATCATGAGGAAGATGAACTCTATATGACCGTTCGTTTTCCTGTTGTATATCGTTTAAAAGAAAAAATATTAAAAGATATGCTCTCTGGTTTACCATATACGGGACTAGAACAAAATGGAAGTCTAACAATTTTTTATTTTGATAGGACAAAATTTAATTTTCCTAAAAAACATGTTGATGTAATTATGTCAGGTTCCTATCGTATCATCCCTGTTTTGAGAATATTTGATAAAAATCGAAATACTTTGATTGTTGTGGCTGATACTCCTGAAGAATATTGGCATACAAGGAATAGTGATAAAGTACTATATGTTCCGCAACACCAATTTTCACCTTTAATGGATTTTTCTGTAAGTGGGTGGTCTATACAAGTTGCTATGGAGACTGTAGATATTCAAGCTATTTATGAATTTATACTACCAGTAAGTGAAATCGAAGCTCTGAGCAATGTAAGCTTGAAATTTGTAAACGAGAATGATTTAAAGTCTTTTTTAGAGCCTATTTTATAATTATCAGAGGTATATTATGAAAAAATTAATGATTATGATTCTAGTAACATTTGGATACTCACAAAGGTTAGACCCAATTGATATTACAATACAGGAATTTGAAAAAATCGTTTACAGCGCTTCAAGAAATTCTCAGAAAGTATTTGTGGAAGATTTCACAGGTTTGCAATGACCATACTGTCCTTCTGCGAGTTTCGCGATATCAGAATTACTAGATCAGTATCCAGAGACATTGATAAATATTGAGTGGCACAATCCCAGTTTTACGCCTGGGAATTCAGATTTTGACATTCCTGAATATAGTGCAAGAGGCTCAATGTATGGTGTAAGTGGCATACCGCACACCCAATGGAATGGCGTTGAGGAAACTGTAGGTGGTTATGCAAATGGGAATTGGGAAGCATTCATAGGGACATTTACAGCATTGTACAATAGCATGATTGATGATGATACACCTTATGCAATTGAGATTAATGGGTATGCTGGGGCAGATGTTTCCTATGATGTTACTGTAAGTATGGATGCTGACATGAGTAACTCAAATCAAAAAGTTGATATTTTTGTTGTAGAAGATAATATTTGGTCATATTGGACTGGGGCTAGTCAGTATCATAATGCCAGGAATGTTGCCCGTGACTGGCTTGCGACTGAAGATCTTAATATTAGTGGTAGTGGAGAATCTGAGACATTTTCTGGTTCATTTTCGCTAAATGATGACTGGAACTCAGACAGCGTAAGAATTATTGCGATTGTTCAAAATTATTCCTCCAAACAGGTATATCAGGTTACTCAGGTTAATATCAATGATATGAATCCAGATATTGATGATGATGGCATTTTAAATGGTGATGATAATTGTATAGATATCTATAATCCTAACCAGGAAGATAGCGATGATGATTTAATTGGCGATGTATGTGATCCATGTGATAACCTTGTCTATGTTTTGGGAAACCTTAGTGGTGACGCAAACAACTTGGGTGATCCTGTACTTGATATAATGGATATTCTAACGCTTGTGGATTTTCTAATAACGGGCGAGTCACATGAGTGCCAGGATGCGGTTATGAATATCAATGACGATGAGCATATAAATATCGTAGATGTTATAGCACTTGTACAAATTATTCTAAATACAAGTAATTAGAATAATATAAGAGGTTATTTTCTATGAATATATCTAAAAAAATAATTACTCTTCCCATCATTAGCTTTTCTTTTTTGCTTTTAGCAAAAGATGTAGACAAAGGTAATAGAATACCAAATCTAAAAATAAGGATGCTAGATGGTTCGTCAACTACTATCCACGAGCTAGTAGAAGATGGACCCCTTATGATAGACTTCTGGGCTACCTGGTGCGTGCCGTGTAAGAAGGTAATGAAATTCTTAGATCAGTACCATCAAGAATTCGAAGATGAAGGCTTTAAAGTCTTAATGATTAATACAGATACACCTAGGTCTATTGGAAAGGTAAAATCATATGTGCGTTCTCAGGATTATAAATTTATTGTAGGGATGGATCCTAATAAGATGATTTCAAAAAAACTTAATGGGATGGTTATGCCTACACTAATTCTTGTTGATAAAGGTGGCGAGATAAAATGGCGTCACCAGGGTTATATTCCAGGTGAAGAAGTCGAAATTAAAAATCAAATTGAGATGCTAATTAATATAATAAGAGGAAATACTGTTGAAGGTTAAAGTAGTTATTTTTTTTATATGTACCACTTTAGTAGCGGCAAATGAACTAGACTATAACGCGGCAATCAATACCAGCTATGGTAACAATTATGATTTTTATAATTTTTCAGAAAATATATTTGATCTTAATTTTTTCTATAATGATCTGCAGGGCTGGATACAATATGAATACTCTAACCCACCTGATATAGGTTTTCCTACGAATGATATAAGAAAGTTCCGTATGGAATATGCATCAGGTGATTTCAACCTAAAGCTTGGAGATATTTATGAAATATGGGGAAGAGGGATGATGCTAAATCAGTTTGATGATCAGATAACTAATTTTGATAATGGTACCCGTGGAATGTTAGTAGAATATATGAATGGTCCTTTAATGCTAACGCATATTAATGGTAATTCAAATATGTACTCTAACCAATATTCAGACAGAGTTCCAGATTTTAATAATATTCATAATATGAATGCAAATCGGTTGCAATATGACTGGAACAGTCTATTGCTTGGATTAACTCAACTAAGGTCAAACGAAGATCATCAGTTAACGCTTGGACCAAATGTTTCAGTTAATCATAATTTAAAAGGTTTTTATACATCATGGTCAGGTGCGAATGCAGATTTTTTTTCTGAATACGTTGACAAAGTCTCAACGGTTTATACTGGCACAGGTACACCTAATGATACTCTAAAAAAAGGCTTTGGAGTATACCACAATATTAACCTCTATCTAGGTAATTGGGGGCTATCATCAGAGTATAAAAGGTATGCTTTTGATGCTGCGCATGGTGATATTACAGTTAATGAATATGGAAACCAGATTGAATATCAACAAATGCCAACGCTAGGCAAAGAACAGAATGCTACATTGCTAGGGAGGGTTACACATAATTATAATTTTAATGATGAGCGCGGTGTTCAATTTGAATTAAATGGTTCTCTACTTGGTCTAGCTGTTACAGCACAATATTCCCATCTAAGCAGAGATGAGGAATGGAGGTCTGTAACCAATTTTGATTGGGAAGAAAAACCTATTTCAAACTATCTCCCTAGCTCCAATGAATCAGCATTACCTTACTGGGAGAATTATCAGGAAATAAGTGGATATATTTTAGATGACAAACTTTATTTTAAGCTAGGTAGAGGGAATAATAAGGAAATAACAAAAGCCCCTAAGTATTTTGAGGGTCAGCAGATGGATAAATTTATTGATTCATTCTGGTCCTATGATACTACAGATACTGTATTATTTGGTACGGAGTATCAAATAATTGACTCAATGGAGGTATTTGATACTACTTATTCTGATCCGTACGATGTGATGTCAAAGTGGTGGCAAGAAACTAAATCATTTACCATCCCAGTAGAGCTTAACTATATTTTTGAGAATGGGTATACCGTCGGAGTTGGTTTTCAATATCAAGAAAAATCTATAATGGATAGAAAAATGGGTAATAGTGAAGGCTACAGTGCCGCAGATTCGTCCTGGGAAATGTATAATCCTGATGACTATACAGAATACTTCAATACAACAACAACCAAGCTATTTAGTAGAGACGGTGACCCTGTTGATACTCAATTTAATAGGCTACTATATATCTCTATAAGTAAGGCCCCTAGGTGGTCTTTTACTATAACACAAGACTGGACATCTGCCTTTGATGCAGGTGCACCTGTTGATCCTTATTATAACCCACTTGAAGCATTGGTCTATGGTGATCTAAAATACTTCATTGGTGAGCGAGATAAAATTGCACCACCTTCCTGGACAGAAAATCGTTGGGTTTCAGCGGAGTTTGCTTATAATATAACATCATCACAAAGGATCTCAATATTTTATGGATCTATACAGGGAGGGCTTTTTTGTAGTAATGGGGTATGCAGGCTGATTCCTCCATTCAATGATGGCCTAAAGATTACCTATAGTGCTAGCTTCTGATAGATTGTGTTAGAGAACCAAAAATATTTAAACCTGTCAATGTTTTATCACTTTTTCATATAGCTGGAGATTATTTATGAAAAAAATATTCTTATTCATATTTTTATCAGTATCATTTTCACAGCAGCTTGATCCCATTGAAATTGCAATGGAAGACCTTAGGAGCATTGTTGAAACTGCCTCTAGATCAGAGCAGCGTGTTTTTGTAGATGATTTTACGGGTCTTCTCTGACCATACTGTCCCTCCGCGAGTTTCGCGATATCTGATATGTTAAATGAATTCCCCGGTACACTTATTAGTACGGAGTGGCATAGTGCAGGCTATACGCCAAGTAACTCAGACTTCAGTGATTGTTATTACTACAATAGTTTTGGCGGATGCTATGGTGCACGAGCAAGTTTGTACGGCGTTGGTGGGATCCCACATGTTTCGTTTAATGGTGTAGAAAACATTGTAGGTGGTGCGTCTAATGGTGTCTCCGATGGAATGTATGATACATATGTTCCAATTTATGAGAGCCTGGTGGGCGTTGACACACCGTATGAAATTTTGATTAATGGCCTAAAGGATGGGGCCAATGTTGATTATGAGATAACAGTATCTTTGGATACTGATATGAGTAATGATGATCAAAAAGTGCAGATTATAGTAGTTGAAGATAAGATTATGTCTTACTGGGGATCAGTAGGTATAGATCACAATGCCAGAAATGTTGCCAGATATTGGATAGCGACGGAAGATTTAGAAATAATGTTTGAAGGTGAATCGCAGACTTTTTCGGGCTCGTTCACTATTGATGAAGAAGCCTGGAATCCTGATAGTATCAAAATTATTTCAATGGTCCAGAATTATGATAATTCAGAAATATTTCAGGTTCAGGAATTAAATGTAAATGAATTTGATACAGATCAGGATGGATTTATGAATAATGAAGATAATTGTGTTGATATTTACAATCCTGATCAGGCAGATATTGATAGTGATGGGATAGGTGATGTCTGTGATATTTGTGACAATGAGAATGTATGGGTTCTTGGAAATGCTGATGGAGGGGTAAACCCAGACCAAACTATCACATATGATATTTTTGATGTCTTGAGTCTCGCTGACGTTGTCGAAGGAATGGATGAGGAAAGTTGTGGATACCAGACTGGTGACCTTACGGGTGAAGGAGAAGTGAATTTATTTGATATTATAGTTCTAGCTGGAATGATTATGGAAGGATCAATTTAAATACCCTTTATGATTTTATTAAAGGCTGCGTATACCGCAGCCTTTTTTATATCTTGTACCAATTACTTTCTTTATTATATAATGGGTGGTCTCGTTTCATTAATTAAAGAGAGGTTCCAATGAATAATAAGTATTTCATATCAATAATCTATCTAGCTTTAGTGCCAGTATTTTTATTTAGCCAAAGATTGGAACAAAATAATACTACATACGATGAACTCAGACCGATATTAGAAAATGCTTCTAGATCCCAGCAAATTGTTTGGGTAGAGGACTTTACTGGACTTAACTGACCATACTGTCCAAGCGTGAGTTTCGCGCTAGATACACTTTTAAGAGAGTTCCCTCAAACTCTAATGACTGTTGAGTGGCACAGCCCAAACTATACACCTGGAAACTCAGACTTTGATCTTCCTGATGTGTATGATTATAGAGGTGACCTATATGATGTTGGTGGTATCCCTCACACGCAATGGAATGGTCTTCTGTCTTTTGTTGGTGGTGGTGCAAACTGTATATGGGAGTATATGTACTATGACAGGCTTGGAACCTACAATGACTTGGTGGTTAACCAGTCACCATATCAGATTGATCTTGAAGGTGATTTAGAGGGAAATCAATTTAATTATAATGTTATTATCACACTTGAGGAAGATTTTGGATCAAGTGGTACAGTATTGGAATTATTTGTTGCTGAAGATAGTATTATGTCATACTGGAGTTCCTGTGGAGAGGATCATATGGCCCGTAATGTAGGTCGGGGCTATCTGACTATGGGCGAAGAGAATCAAATTCCGATTACAATAAGTGGCGGGGGTGAGATGCAGATTCACAGTGGTACCTTTGAAGTATCAGATAGTTGGAACCATGATCAGGTGAAATTGATTGCTCTTGCACAAAATTTAGTTACAAATGAAGTGTTTCAGGCAAACAGTGGACTTATACTGGAAATTCCAACTGACAGAGATTCTGACGGAGTAACTAACCTTGAAGATAATTGTCCGGATGATGCCAATCCAGGGCAAGAGGACCTGGACGATGACATGATAGGAGACATTTGTGATCCCTGTAACGGACTGGTTTATGTACCGGGTAATGTAAATGGAGATGCGAATGATGGCTATGAACCCATAATCGATGTTGCAGATGTTCTAGCATTCTCAGATTATTTAGAAAATTTATTAGGTAATGAGTGCCAAATACTTGATATACTGGTAGATGGGGAAGTCAATCAATGGGATATGATTATGCTGGTAGATGGAGTTATGAATGGTGCATATTAATGATGTATTAATAATTTAATGGAATTATTTTAAGGCGGTGCTTATGCACCGCCTTTTTTTATCTATTGAATAAATCAATTATTTATAATTATACTAGTAATAGGATTTTAATAATAATACGCTGAGGTTAATATGATAAAAACTCATCATAATATTTTATTCAAGATTGCAATTTACTTTTCTTTTATAATAATTTCATTTGCACAGAGACTCGAGCCTCAATATGCATCCTATGAAGAATTACGTACTATTGTCGAAACGGCATCACGATCTCAGCAAAAGATATGGGTAGAAGATTTTACTGGTCTTAACTGACCATACTGTCCATCTGCGAGTTTCGCATTAGACACACTTTTAAGAGAATTTCCAAATACACTTTTCACTACAGAGTTGCATAGTTCTGGTTACACACCAGATAGTATTGACTTTGATATCCCTTCTGCTTATCAAACTCGAGCTGACTTGTATAATGTGGGTGGAATACCTCATACTGAATGGAATGGTGTTCACGCACAGGTTGGTGGATACGGTGGTGGCAACTGGGAAGCGATTTACCCGACCTTTTTAAATCTAATTGAAACCTATATCATTGAGGAGACCCCTTGGTCCATTGGTATTTCTGGGACCTATGAACTAGGCCAAGAAGTCACTTATGACATAGAACTGTTGATCGATGATATAGATTCAACGCTAGATGTCACAGATTTATACCTAGAGATGTTTCTTGTAGAAGACAGTATTTATTCTTATTGGGGCTCGGTGAACGAGTGGCACAACGCACGCTATGTACTACGGAAATACATTACTAAATCTCAAAATTTGAAACATCCAATAAGTATTACCAATGCTAATGAAACGGAACATTTTACTGGTACGGTTGACATAGATGGTGATGCCTGGGTTGATGATAATCTTAGCATCATTGCATTCGTGCAAAAGCTAGATGGGTGCTGTACGGAACAAGTGTATCAAGTTCATAGGTGGAAAATAAATGATCTTGACCCCGATCCGGATGGTGATGGATTAACATACCTCTATGATAACTGCCATTATGATTATAATCCTGGCCAAGAAGATGCTGATGAAGACGGTCTGGGCAATGCCTGTGATGGGTGCAATGGATTAGTAAATATTTTGGGTAATATCAATCTGGATGCTGAGGGAGATGATTTTGCACCGATTATTGATGTTGCAGATGTCCTAGCCTTTGCAGATTTATTAGAAAATAACGATCTGATAAATGACTGTCATATCCTTGACATGCTTGAGGATGGCGAAATTAATCAGTGGGATCTAATTGTCTTAGTTGATTTGGTCATGGCAGGCAGCTAAATAAAAAATAATCTATTCCAATTAAATAACAGACGAGAAAAAGTTTATCAACAATCTATGATCTACTTCTTGAAGTAGTTGTTATTTATTCATTAGATTTATAACGTAATTATATAAGGATTCATTCAAATGAAAAAAACGCTATCATTATTAATTAATCCTATAGTAATAGGCGCAATTTTTTTTAATAATCCAACATACGCACAGTTGCAAGTAGGTGACACCTCACCCGATTTTATGGCAGAAGTATGTTTTAATGGAGAAGATGTTAACCCTGATTTGGTCAATGGAGATGCTTGGAGTCTCTTTGATGAAGGAGCAGGGAAAGTTACTTGGATTAACTTATTTACATCTTGGTGACCATCCTGTGCTACGGAGGCTCCGCAGACAGAAGACATATGGCAAGAATTTCTTGCAGAAAATGAAAGATATTTAAATATTGTTGCTGCTGGTTTCCAATGGAACCAGCCGTATTCCTGCTCCGAGTGGGCAGAGGAATTTGGCATAACATATCCTATGTTAGATGATGAGACCTATGGGAGTGAAGCTTGGAACTTATTTGGTGATGGATATATTCCTCATAATGTAGTTCTCGATCATAATTATGAAGTACTCTTCACCTCATCAGGATATCAAGAAGATGACATTATTGAAGCAATTGCATTAGGTTTATCTTATGTGCCTAGAGATGAGGACTCCGATGGTGTTTTGGATAGCGTTGATAACTGTTTTGATGTTGTAAACCCAGACCAGCTTGATATAGATCTAGATGGGTATGGTGATGCATGTGACCCATGTGACAACCTCAATATTTTTACAAGTGGGAACACAAATGGAACTCTTACAACTGGTGGCGTGGTAACAGTTGATATTTTTGATGTGTTAAGCCTAGTTGAAATAATTCTTACTGGTAATACTGAAAGTTGCGGTTATGAAATATCAGACTACACGTTTGATGGAGATGTTAATGTCATAGATGTAATTGCATTAGTGCAGTTAATTTTAAATGGAGACTTTGATAATAGTATTGCACCTCCTCCTGGAGATGGCTTGTTTGAGGTCCAACATACCGAGTTAGGTGATAAAGCTATGATATCAAGCCCAGGGAAAATTAGTGGTTTGCAGTTTGATACCTATATCTCTGAAATTTCTCCAGATGAGCTTGATAAGGTTGTACTTCCACAAGATTGGTCAATTGATTATATGGTTAATGGTGAGAATATTAAAGTACTGCTCTATGATGCTTCTGGAAATAATCCTAGAGAAGAAATTGGGATAAACTTTTCATCAATATCAGCTACATCATTTAACAATGTGGTTGTGGCAAGCCCTGGTGCGGGTGAGATTCATGTAAGTTTTTCTGAGACAGAAGGTTTTGATAAAACAACTCCCGTTCCAGAAAATCCACAAATAAATAATCTCTATCCAAATCCATTTAACCCAATGCTTTCAATATCTTTTGCTATTCCCAATGATGAGATTACCCGTGTGGCTATTTACAATACTTTGGGTGAAGAAGTGGAAGTGCTCCATGAAAAAGATATTTTCCTTGCAGGTAACCATAAACTTTTTTGGAATGCAGTGGGACACCCTTCGGGTATGTATCTTGTGCAAGTTCAGACAAGCACTTATACTGATACTAGAAAAGCATTATTGGTGAAATAGAATTATTGTTTTAATAAAATAATTATACTTTAGATTAGGCGGCGAATATTCGTCGCCTTTTTTTTTATGAAAAAACTACATAAATATCGTTTTATTAAATTTATCAGTTTTCTTTTTACAAGCCTCCTATGTAGCCAATCTGATTTTTCCTTTAAAAATATTTCTGTTCAAGATGGACTCTCAGAGAGTACTGTCAAAGTGATATTAGAAGATCATAATGGATTTATATACTTTGGGACTGAAAATGGCTTAGATATTTATAATGGTTATGAATTCAAAAATTATCATATGGATGCCTTTGATGATAATTCAATGCTTGGTAATAAGATATCATATCTTTATGAAGATTCTAAAGGTATGATATGGATTGGGACGGAACTAGGTATTAGCAAATATGACCCCATATTGAACGAATTCTCACGTCCAATAAATATTGATAGTTTTACGCATGATGAAGAGGGTAAAGAAATCTGGTCACCTGAGCCAATTAATATTGTCGATGATGAAAATGGTGATATCTGGTTCAATATAGCAGTTGGATATTTATTCCATTATAGTGACAATTCAGGTTTGACAGTGGTGGGACTCGATAATGATGGGACAAAAGACTCGCACCCATTTAATAAAAATAATTTTAAAATAACAAAGTTGTTAAAGGACAATAATAATATAGTTTGGTTTGGCACGCGTACAATCACAGGCTATGACACTGTTCAACAAGAAACTAAATATAATTATGGACTCTATTATACGATTGATGGTATAGATGGAATAAAACCCTTTATGATCAATGGCTCTGGCTTTGATCATAAAGTCAATGTTTTTGAGCAGGGTAAGGATAACATAGTATGGGTCGGTACAGATCAAGGGCTATTTGAACTAGTAGATAACCCGAGTGGAAAAGTGAACATTTATAAAAAAGAGCAAAATAAGAACTCAATTGTATCAAACCAGATTAATGATCTTGGTTGGGATAGAAAAAGTGAAAAATTGTGGATTGCTACAAAAGATGGACTTTCTTGTTATTTCCCGAAGCAAAAAATATTTTATAATATACAAGAAGGTCCTTTTGCTAATAGTATAATTGAAAATGATATAAAAGAATTATTAGTTGCGGAGCGATCTAATAGAATATGGTATACGACCGAAAATTATTCTGGCTTAAATTGTCTAAATATAGATGCAAATGGTTCACAAGATACGTCTGTAATACATTTTGAGCATAATCCAATAGATCCTAGTTCAATTGCTGATAATAATATAAATGCATTTATAGAGGATAAATCGGGTCATATCTGGATAGGAACGGGACAGAATGGTATTAGTTTTAATTCCTTTTTTAGGCCAAAATTTGTTTCTTATCAATATGATCAAGAGAATGAATGGGGATTAAAAAATAATAAGATTTATTCAATCACTGCAGATACAAATCATATGATCTGGGTAGCTACAGGTCATGGATTGGAGTATCTTTACCCTGATGGTTACAGAGAATATGATTTTGAAGAATCTGTATTAAATGTCAATGCTATAATGGACATTGCATTGGATGGAGATCGATATTTATGGGCGGCAACAGATAATGGAATTATAAGAATTGAAAAAGAATCAGATAATACTGATCCCGAGGTTGAACAAATTTTTTCAGATGACATAGTTTATGATTTAATGATTACTGATAATGGTAGATTGATTGCTGGTACACATGAGATGGGATTAGTTGTTATTGATACTATGAAAATGGAAATAGATCATGACTATGAGCATTTATTTGGTGATAATTATGACTGGGGAGTTGATGGTGTGTGGATTGAAGGCCCAATACGTGTTGTTTACCAAGGAGTAGATGGTGACCTATGGTTGGGCACGGATCATAATGGTCTTTTTAAAATACCTGCTGGTTCGGCCAAATCGTGGTTTTCAAATCGCATTAATTATAAATATGATCCAGATACACCTAAAGGTTTATCATCATCAACGATAACATGTATTGCCCAAGATCAAAATGGTGAGATATGGATAGGGACCAACAACGGTTTAAATAAATATGAAAAAGATGCTGATAATTTCATCCATTATTTTGTTAACGATGGTCTACCGAGTAACTATATAACAGGTATTGTTTCAGATGAAAAGAACAACCTATGGATCAGTTCCAAAAAAGGAATTTCATTTTTCAGCAAGCAATCTAAAATCTTTACAAATTATGGTTTTATTGATGGAACTGGAAATATAGATTTCCACAGAAACAGTTATACTAATAGCAATGATGGGAGTATTTATTTTGGAGGTCCTAATGGTATTACAAAGGTTAATCCATTAGATCTGCGATATAACGATTATCAACCCCCTTGTATTATAACAAGTGTGAAAAAAACATCACTTGATGATAAAATTACAGAAATATTTGATTATAATACTAATAGAAACAACCAAAGTGATCTTCCAATGATAATGATTGATCATAGAGTTAAATCTTTCTCGGTTGATTTTGTTGCTCTTAATTACCATCAAACCATTAAAAATCAATATAGATACAAACTAGAACCTTTTGATAGTGACTGGATTGATTCTAGAGGATCTAGATTTGCTTCTTATAATAACTTAGGAAGAAAGACATATATGTTTGTAGTACAAGGTTCTAATGATGATGGTTTGTGGAGCAAACCTGCAAGATTAAATGTAAAATTCATACCACATCCTCTATTAAGCTATTGGGCATTTAGTATTTATACTTTAATAACAATCATTGGTTTTTTTATTTTTATCCGTCACCGTATGGCTAAACAAAAATCTCAATTAGAAGAAGAACGACGAGTTAAAGAAATGGAGCAAGCAAGAGAATTCCAAATGTCCCTGATACCCCAGACTCCACCTAAGCATCCAGACTATGATTTTGCATTACATATGAAAACCTCTACAGAAGTTGGAGGTGACTATTATGATTTTTTCCCGCAAGAAGATGGCTCTATATACGTTGTATGCGGAGATGCAACAGGACATGGGTTAAATGCGGGTATGATGGTATCTATTACAAAAGCCGGACTCCATGGATCAAACTTTGACACGCCAGCGAATACGACAACGAGGCTGAATAAAACTATCAAAGCCATTAACCTTGGTACATCCCGTATGTCTCTAAATATGGTTAAAATTCATAATGGTACCTTTGATTTTACCTCAGCAGGAATGCCTCCCGCATATTTATATAGTAATATCACTGGGAGTGTTGAAGAAATTCTAATCCCAGGACTTCCTCTGGGATCTATGAAAATGGCTGAATTTGACCTTCAATCATTTAATTTGGACACAGGCGATGCCCTAGTATTAATATCAGATGGGCTCCCAGAGTGTGTTAACCATGATGGTGAAATGCTTGACTATGAGCCTGTAAAAGACTGTATAAAGAATAATGGGAATAAAACTGCCCAACAAATAATTGATTCGCTTATAACTCTCGGAGATAATTGGATGTCAGGATTAATGAATGATGATGATATTACTCTAGTAGTTATAAAGAAAAAGTAATTTTATTAATTAAATAAGAAATAAATTAAAGAACTGACAATAGTTAATAAAGGAATTAGATGATGAAAAAATTATTGCTATTACCATTAATATTTACCCTACTTATGGGACAAAATAAAATACCGAATCTGCGTATGAAAATGTTAGATGGTAGTTATGCAAAATTATATGATTTTCTAAAAGATGGTCCAATGATAATTGATTTTTGGGCTACATGGTGTGAACCTTGTAAAAAACAGATGTACCACCTTAATAAATTTCACCAACATTTTAAAGATGCGGGGTTTAAAGTCCTTACAGTAAATACAGATACGCCCAAAAGTATGGGCAAGGTTAAGTCTTATATAAGATCTAAAAAATTTAAGTTTCTAGTTGCGGTTGATCCCAATGGGCAGGTGAAAAAGAAATTAAAAGCTGAGTTAATGCCTACAACAATACTAGTTGATAAAGAAGGGGCTGTATTATATCGTCATCAAGGTTATTATCCTGGAGACGAAGAAAAAATATTGAAACATATTACGGATTATTTTGATGCTCAAGGAGTGTCGTATGATAACTATAATGTTGGAAATTCCAAAGAGACTTTGGAGAAAAAAGTAGACATAGATTTTTAATTATTAATCTAATTGTTTTTAGATTATTTTTATCTTTTTAGTTTGTTTTTTATGTCAAGTAACCAGATTCTTTATCTAGTAGTCGATGTATAAATTATTTTACCAGAACAATAATTGAAGATTACTTTCAAGCTAATCTAAAGTTTCGTATTTGGAATGAAGATATATTTATTCCTTTTAGTCTTTGTCTTTTCATTCGGGGTGGGGCAAAATTTTTTTAGTCAACAAGTATATCTAATAAATCATTTAATTGAAAAAAATGACAGGTTTGTTAGACCTTTTACCAATGAGCCTGTATATGGTGATTTGTACAGATACTTTATTATGCACAATAATAAAAAATCTGACAAAGTATTTATTGGAATTATTACAAAAACTGGGAAACAAGGTTATTGGACTAGATTTTGGGATAATGGCCAAAAAAAGGAAGAGGGATATTATATCAATTCTATGAAGGATAATTTGTGGATAGAGTGGGATGCTGATGGGACTAAGTTTGCTGAGATTTTCTATAAAAATGGTAAAGTGATTCACCTTACAAACTGCATATTAAGTAATTGTGATTAATCATTTTTCTAGTATCAATTAAAATTTGTAGATTAACATTATATCTCATATTAAATAATGAATAATGATAATAAATAGGAGAGTTTACTATGAAAAATAAGTTTAAATGGATATTAGCTGCTATTCTTGCATTTTCTGCTATACCATCTGTTTCTGCTATGGAATTGCAGGAAAGAGCTGGAATGGAAGAAGTAAAGAAAAAGAAGTGGAAAAAAAAGAAAGGCAGTAAATCATCTAATAAAAATAATGGCAAAAAATCAAAGAAAGGATTCTGGTCCTTTTTCGGTGGTGGTTAAATAATAAGTAACTATCAATTGTGATGCGCCCGTAGCTCAACTGGATAGAGTGTCTGGCTACGGACCAGAAGGTTGG
>CAZEER010000053.1:0-16101 GCA_964511215.1 uncultured bacterium
ATCATCAGAAACTTTATAAAAGATTTCTTGTTGCGCATTAAACTGATCTTTTCCAAAAAATCCGTTCCAGGATCCAGACCACCCTGGGTCATTTACATCATCTATTTTATCTGGCCAAGTTGTTGGCCAGGTATCTCCATCATCACTAATTGCTATCTTTTGTGAGTTAGGATTTAAATATCCAGCAACAGGTTCCCAAGTCATAGAATTTCCAGATTGGTCAGATCTAAAAGGGATTGTCACTAATGGTCTCACCTCTCCAGAATTGGTCACTACTTCAGAACCCACAGCAAGTGCAGTTAATGCAATGTAATGTTGACCAGAGTTTACAGGCCACTCATAGGGAATGTGTCCGGGGTTAGCCATAGTACGGCCAGTGACGCCATAATTAAATATGGTTGTCCTGACTTTGTTTACATCAATATTGGTAGATCTTCTAAAGTCTGGATCTCCTCTCTCAGTTGATTGGGATAAGAGGCACGATATTAAAAATAATATAAAACTACTTTTTACCATGAAAATTGTATGCCTAGTTGAATTTCCCGAGGTTCATCATACCAGTCGGGTCTATTAAAAAATTGATCCAGTGTATTGGGTCGTAAAGGCTCAAATGATGATATTATTTCTGCTCTATTTTTTTCGATAGTTTCATTTGAACGTCCAGTATCACTATAGACAAAATTTTCATTTCTACGGTCAGTAAGATTGAATAAGTTGATATAAATTTTTCCATTAAATCTGTTAAAATTAATTTTTTTGAAAAATTTTACATCCATTCTAAAAGTATCAGCTTTTCTTCGACTATTTCTTATCAAAACATTTGAAAGTATTTCTCCTTGCTGCTCATAATTTGTGATTACTGGAGTATAAGGGTAACCGCTGCCATATTGAAAAATCGTATTCATTCCCCATCCCTTAAAAGCAGTAGTGATGGATCCATTAAGATTGTGTGTTTGATCCCAGTCAAGAGGTATAATAGACCTTGTAGGTTCTTTCCCCGCAAGAACAGCTCCAAATTCTTCATTAGGGTTTGAATTAGATCCTTCAGCGATCTGGAAGGTATAATCAAATTGCCAGCCAATATAATCATGGAATTGTTTTAATAGTGTTAAAATAATTCCTCTTGAGTTACTGTAATCTTTATTTACATAGTGATAATAGGATTTTCCATCACCAAGATCTATTGGGATTCCACTAGTCACATAATTCCGAGCATCTCTATAGAAACCTTTTAATTCAATTTTAGTTTTAAAACTTATTTCTTGCCTTAATCCTAATTCATAACTCACTGTAGTTTCTGGTTTAAGGTCTGGATTACCAAAAATACCAAAATTGGTACCAGTTTCATTCAATTTATACTCAGTATTATTATATAGAAGTGAAAAATCAGGTATTTTAAAGAAGTACCCATATGCAAAATGGATTACACCTTTGTCAGATATGGGATATGCAACAGCGAGTCTAGGACTAAGTTGTGATTTTATTGTAGTGTTTTTCCACCAACCATTTTTTGACTTAAGATTAGGTTGATCATTAAATCGTTCATAAAACTCAGCATAGGTATGAGTGATGGTATTACCAGAACTATCTATTTCTGAATACCAGACGTCTCCCCAGTCTAAATTTTCTAATTCCTCCAAAGACAGACTATCAAGAGCAGGGTTTCTTGGATTTTGAATATATGGCTCATGAATATTGTTAGGTATATATGATTGTGGATTAAATGATTCATATCGAATACCTGCATTAATAATCATGTCGCCATATTCAACCTTGTCTTGTAAATATATGGACCATTCTTGAGGAGTGTATAAATAGGTAGAACGATTAAAACTTCCAATTTCAGGAATTATTGGGGAAAATTTTTGATCTGCTTGAGAAGAATCTAAAAGAGCATAACTATCTAACTTGAGTTGATGCTGTGTTAGATCTGCTCCAATTTTAATTTGATTATATTTATTGATTTGGTTAGTATAATCAAATTTTAGGCTTTGGGTTTTTGTTTCTCTCATAAACCTATCAGTATCAAGACCCCAACGATTAAATGTGTATTGGGGGAAATAATTGACTTCATTACCATATTCCTCCTTAATATGTTCTGGTACGTCCCCAACTATATGAGCCCAGAATAAACTATCAGGAGTTATATAGCGTGAATCCAAAGAATCTGCAAACAGGTACGATTCATAACGATGAATGTATTGTGTTATATTTAATTCAATAAATGAATTAGGAGAGAATGAATGTGATAAATTCAAACCAGTAAACTGTCCAGTATTATAATGGTGTTTAAGACCATCGTCAACCAATTGACGATAGTGATCATAATTTTGACTAATTCCTGAATTAAATATTGTATTTAATCTCAGTTTTGTCAGTGGACCGATTTTGAAGGTTAATTTATTCTGGCTTGACCAAGAATTGTACCAGTTCATTCCATGATAACTTGGTTGGGAAATTGTATCGCCATACATAGTAAAAAGTTGTTTACCATATAACCAGCCTTTGGAATTATTTATTCTACTTGAAGAGTAAAAGGTGAGCCTATCCTTTATTATTGGACCATTCAGATTTGCTGTGATACTATAAGCATTTATAGGTGAAAAAGAATTAAGGTTTTGATAGATTTGATCTGATGTTGAATGATCACCGCCGTATATATTGATAGAACCTTCTAATTTATTTCCTCCATCTTTGGTAACCATATTAATAATCCCTGTAAGTGCTCTGCCATACTCTGCGTTGAATGTCCCACTGATTACTTGTAATTCTTGTAGATTATCATTTTCAATTTGAACCGAAATCCCTCCATCATAAGAATCGGTCATTGGTACACCATCTACCATATAGGATATTTCGCTACTTCTGCCTCCACGCATGTGTAGACCACCACCTGCATCTTGGGTAATCCCGCCTTGGAGTCTCAATACATCCCTCACTTCAGTAACAGGCATAAGATCTATTTCTTCTGCGGTAATTCTAGCTTCTGATTGGGTGACATCAAATTGGATGAGTTTTCTATCGGCGGTTACTACTATTTCTGAACCTTTAATCACTTCAGTTCCTAGTGCTACATTTAACCTAGTTGTTTTATCTATGGATATTTTAACATTCTCAAATATGAGGGATTCGTACCCAATCATAGAAAATTTAACAGAATAGGTCCTAGGGGGAAGATTTAAAATATAATATTCACCTAATTCATTTGATGCAGAACCTACAGACATATCAATAATCATTACATTACATCCAATGAGAGCCTCTCCTGTTTCCTTATCTGAAATAAGTCCAACTATTTTTCCAGTAGTCCCAGAATAAAGAACGTGTACGATTAATCCTATTTTTATAATACTTTTTATTACATTCATAAAATTGATGCTTTTATTATAATGGGAAAAGATTTTACCGTTGTGCTATCAATAGTTATTACACTATTACCTGCGATTACATTCCTAAATTTGAAATATTCCTCATGCCAGTTTACACTCTTTGATTCATCGTTTAGATCTTTTAGAACATTATTGATAATAATTCTAGTGTACTTTTCATTTACTGTGTTTTTGAAAAGAGTTGACTGATGGAGTCCCATTTTTATTGCATTTTGAATCATTGTATTACGAACAATGAGTCCTTTTAATACATCCTCTAAGTTGTCTATAGTATTGATTTGATTTAACTGTTTTTGTGAAAGATCATTAATTAAAGAAGCACAATGATTAATAGTTAACGATTCTACATTTTTAATTGTCAAAACTAAAATGTCACTATTTACAATGGTCTCTTTTAAAGGGTGCATAATGACATTATATAAATCATGGAGGCCATTTTTGTTAAACTTAATATCCATATCCTCAGCAATCTTGTCTGTATATTTTCTCATTTCAGGCATTTTTTTATATTGAATAGCCATTTTTTCAAGCCATTTTTTATTATTCTGGTAGTCTATTTCGGTTAGCAGTAAGTCTTTTTCTCTTTCAATTATCTGTATAATACTGTACCCTTTTTTTGTTTTAATTGGTTTAGATTTTTCTGCATCATTTAAAGAAAAAGCCACAATTTCAAAAGAAGGATCTAATTCACCCATTTTATACCAGCCTAAATCACCGCCATTATTTTTTAGGATTGGATCGGTAAAATATTCTGTAGCCAGTATTTCCCAGCTATTTCCATCATTCAGCTTTTGCTCTATTTCTAGTATGGTATGGAGATCCGTTGCAAACAGGTGTCTGACATGTAATTTTGTTTTATAATATGTAAATAACCGTCTGAGTTCATTTTCTGATGTTGTTATTCTTTTGATTACATTTATATCATGATACTCATTAAGTAATAATTGATTAAATATTTTTGTTTTTTCATCAATAATATTTGGTTGATCCTGCAGACTCTTTTGATATGCATAATTAAGAATTAGATTTTCATCAATAAGGGTATTTAAAAAAATATACCGATTTGATAGGTTGTCATTTTGATATGTTTTTGATAAAAAAGTTTTATACCTTGGAAGAAATTCTTCTAGCGTGATCTTTTCATTATTAATTATAGCGAGGTTAACTTCCCTTTTAACACATGAGAAAAAATGAATCCCAGATAAAAAAGAGAATAAGATAGAAATAAAAATTCTAGAAATCATTTTCAATCTATCTGATATACTATTGTACTTTTTGCAGGCAGATTAAAATTTTTGGATAAGCTATAAATTTCACCATTAAAAATATTTTCAGCATTCTTACTATTACCCAGAATATCCTTAAATCTTTGAGGATCAATATTCGTATTATTTTTATTATTGTTTATGGCTATCATGATTAAACTATCTTTATATTTTCTAAAGTAGACATAAATCCCCTTTTTAACTGGATAGTGTATCATTTCCCCATGGGTAACAGCAATATTATTTTTTCGCCAGTTGAGTAATTTTTTCATGAAAGTTTTTGCTTCTAATTGATGGGATTTTAAAGCAACATCATTAAATGCATTTACCTTATCGTTTAACCATCCTCCAGGGAAATCTTTACGTAATTGTCCGTGGTCTCTTGTGCTGGTCATAGCAATTTCAGTGCCATAATATATCTGGGGTATACCTCTAGTTGTTAATATAAATGTCATTGCCATTTTATATAAATCCATATTTTCATTTAATTCAGAGTAAATACGTATCATATCATGATTACCAGCAAAAACAACTAAATTATATGGATCACTATATTGAAAGTCATTAGAAATAACTCTATAAAGATTATCAACACCGCTTTCCCAACCTTCCTCAGATTGAATTCCTTTAATTAAGGCTTCTTGCAAAGGAAAATCCATCATGCTGGGTATATAAGATTCGTAATCATCATATGTTTTACTTCCTTTTTGCCAATAACTAACCATTGTTATATTGGAGGACCATTCCTCACCAACAAAATTAAAATATGGATATTCTTCAAAAATCCTTTTACTCCAAATGGATAAGAATTCCTTATTTACATAAGGATAGGTATCAATTCTGAATCCTGATAAATCAGCGAACTCAATCCACCAGATGGAAGCCTGAATAAGATAAGTCGCTAGGAATTTATTTTTTTGATTTAGATCCGGCATCGTTTTCACAAACCATCCGTTTTCAAACAAATCTTTTTGAGATTGAGGTAAATGTGGATCATGTACTGCTTCATGGATATGATTAGTTTGGACAAAGCTCCCATTAAAATTGATCCAATCGCTAGAGGGTAAATCTTCCATCCACCAGTGTCCTGATCCAATATGATTTAAAATTAAATCCATAATTAGTCCAATCCCTCTTTGCTTTCCCTCTTGTGATAAATCACGGTATAACTTATTTGAACCGAATCTTGCATCAATATTGAAATAGTCTGTTGTTGAATAGCCATGATAAGAATATTTTGGTTGATTATTTTCTAAAACTGGATTTAACCAAAGCTGTGTAAAGCCCATTGCTTCTATATAATCTAAATGATCTATAATTCCCTGAATATCTCCACCATGTCTTGAATCTTTGTTCTTTCGATTTGATTTTTCTGATAAGTGTGGCATAGAATCATTATTTGGATCACCGTTCGCAAACCTGTCAGGAGTGATTAAATAGATTACATCGGAAGGATTAAATCCTTGTCTTTCACTAGACTTTGGATCTCTATCCAGTATTGTGTATTCATAATGAATTTCTATTTTACCATTTTTTAAGAAATTAATATTGAATGTACCAGACTTAGTATTTTTTGATATTTTCAGATTTATAAACAAGTAATTTGGATTATTAATTTTTTCTACATTTGTAATTCTAATACCTGCATGAGAGATTGAAGGCTTTAAATCTGATATTTTTTGACCATGAACCATGATTTGTAGTTCATCATTATTCATACCTAACCACCAAAATGGAGGTTCTAAATGTTCAATGTTATATGCACACAGTTTAGAAAATAAAAATAATGTTGTAATCAATGATCTAATCATAAAGGATATTTGACCCAAATATATCATTTTGTAAAAAATATTAATTATAAATTAAAAGCAATAATTTATAAAAACTATTTTGTGTCCAGAAAAAAATAAAATTTAATTAAGGGTATATAATTCATTGAAAATATCTTTTAGATCGAGTGGTGTTTTAATGCATATTTCATCATTACCAGGACCATATGGTATTGGAGAAATTGGAGATCAAGCGAAGCGTTTTATTGATACTCTAGCAAAGATGAGACAAAAATACTGGCAATTTTTGCCAACAAATTATCCTGAAAATTATAATAGCCCCTATGATACAAATTCTGCTTTTGCTCAGAATCCACTATTAATCAGTTTAGATGGTCTTGTGAAGCAAGGTCTAATCCATAAAAATGATTTGAATTCAAAACCTGATTTTGATAACAAAATAGTTGAATTCGAAAAATTAATTAAATGGAAAATACCAATTCTTCAAAAAGCTACCTCAAATTTTTTAGTTAATGGGACTAATAAAGAATTAAATAAATTTGAACAATTTTGTTTAGAAAATTTTTTTTGGCTTGAAGATTATTCTCTTTTTATGGTTTTAAAAAAAATTCATAAAAATAAATCATGGTCAGAATGGGATTGTCATGCTAAAAATTTGGATCATAATTATCTTGAAAAAATAAAAAAGAGTGAATCAGATAAGATTCAAGAAGTAAAAGTATTACAATATCTATTTTACATTCAGTGGAAAAAACTTAAAAGATATGCAAATAATAAAGGTTTAGAGCTCATAGGTGATATTCCAATTTATGTTTCTTATAACAGTGCAGATGTGTGGACTAATAAAGATTTATTTAAACTGGATTCTAATTGTAAAATGATTTTTCAATCTGGATGTCCGCCAGATAATTTTATGATTAATGGTCAAATTTGGGGACACCCTATCTATAATTGGACGAATCACGAAAAAACAAATTTTAATTGGTGGTGTAATAGAATCAAATATTTAATGAACTATGTAGATATTATTCGAATTGATCATTTTAATGGTTTCGCAAAATATTGGGAAATTCCAGCTGAGGATGAAAATGGTTTAAGAGGGCAGTGGAAGATTGCACCGGGAGAGTCATTATTAAAAACACTTTATGAATCAATTGAGAATATTGTATTGATAGCAGAAGATCTTGGTGAAGCTGCAATAGATGCTGCTATTATTAGAAAAAAATACCAAATCCCGGGTATGCAGGTACTTCAGTTTTCATTTGATGAGGATAATCCGCTTTCTAATATGGAGAGAAATACAATCTTATATACTGGAACCCATGATAATGAAACCGCAATGCAATGGTATAACAATATTTCTAATCATAATGAGAAGGAGGTTTACGACGAACAACAAAAACATATCAATCGTATACTAAATACGGATACGATTGATGTTAATTGGTCTATGATTTCATTTTGTATGCATTCAAAAGCTTTAATCGTTATTTTTCCCATACAGGATTTATTAGGTCTTGATGCAGAAGGACGAATGAATATTCCTGGTACAGTGGGCGACCAAAATTGGACTTGGAGAATGGAGTCCGGTTTGCTTGATGAAAGAGTAATTAAAAAGATGAGCAATTTAACAAAGGAGACACTTCGAGAATGAATTTCCAATTTGACGTAGCATACTTTTCTGCTGAAATCGGAATTTCTGTTAGTCTTCCTACATACAGCGGTGGTTTAGGAGTTTTAGCTGGAGATCATTTGAAAGCTGCTGGAGATATAGGAATAAAAATATGTGGTATTAGTCTTTTATATAGAGAAGGATATTTTAAACAACATATCAATGAAAACGGGCTTCAAACAGAAACGTATCCAAGATTTGACCCAGCTCCATTATTAAAAAAAGTTAATATATCATTTTCAATAATTTTAAGAAAAAGAAAGGTCAAAATTCAAGTATACCAATTTGACTATGTCGCAAAAAATGGGCACATAGTTCCCATATTTTTTTTAGATACAGATACGGAAGTGAATAATATTCAGGATCGTTATATTACAAATAGGCTCTACTCTGGAGATGAAGACCATCGAATTTTGCAAGAGGCGATTTTAGGGTTTGGAGGATTAGGGTTATTAGAAAATCTCAATCAAAGTAATATCAGTACATATCACATGAATGAGGGGCACTGTTCCTTTCTGGTTTTGGGTCTGTTACATCAATTTAAGGGTAATGTAGAAAAAGTAAAGTCACTTTGCCATTTTACAACTCATACTCCAGTACCAGCTGGTCATGATATCTTTCCCTTTAAGCGCGTCAAGAATATTTTAGATGATTATATTCCTGATGATTTAGAACTACCATCTATAAAAAAGAATGGTCGCTTGCACATGACAGAATTAGGTCTCTCTTTTAGTAGAAGCGCAAACGGTGTTTCCAGGCTTCATGGTGATGTCGCTCAAAATCAATTTACTTGGGCAGAGATTGGTTATATTACCAATGGAGTTCACCATAGTTATTGGATGGGTACTGACTTAAAAAATTTATTTGATAAATATTTACGTGGTTGGAGAGAGGATCCAACTCAATTATTGAAAGTGGACACAATACCCAATAATGAATTATTTGAAGCGCATCAAATTAGAAAAAAATATTTATTGGGTTTTGCAAATTCGCAACTTGGTCAAGCATTAGATGTGAAAACCTTTACAGTAGGTTTTGCTAGAAGGGCTGCAACATATAAAAGAGCTCAACTACTTTTTTATAATATGGATAAATTTTTGCAGATTGGTCATGGAAAGATCCAAGTGGTGTTTTCTGGGAAAGCTCATCCGAAGGATCAAGGTGGTAAAGAAATAATTCAAGACATTGTTAGTAAGGCAGGATCGGTATCAGATTCAGTGAAGATTGTGTTTTTAGAAAATTATAATATGTGGCTTGGTAGACTTATTACTTCTGGGGTTGACCTTTGGCTAAATACACCACTAAGACCGAACGAAGCATCCGGTACAAGTGGGATGAAAGCTACTCTTAATGGAGTGCCAAATTTTTCAGTTCTTGATGGGTGGTGGGAAGAAGGTTGCCAAGATGGGATTAATGGTTGGGCGATAGGGGATCCGAATCAACCGGATGATTCCAAAGATGCAGAGCATCTATATTATTTAATAGAAAATCAAGTTATTCCAATGTATTATGATCACCGGGAAAAATGGATTTACATGATGAAGCAAGCTATAAAAACAGGTGTGGACTTTACTGCATTTAGAATGCTGAACGAGTACAAAAATAATTATTATAAGGTGTAATTAATATGGATACAATCGACTTAATCATTATTATAGTTTATCTCCTTGCGATAGTCTGTGTAGGACTATATTTCCAAAAAAAAGCATCCCGTGGTATTGATTCTTATTTTTTAGGAAACAGAAAATTACCATGGTGGGTACTCGGCGCTTCTGGAATGGCATCCAATACAGATATTGCTGGGACTATGATTAATACTGCATTTATCTATGCACTAGGAACAAAAGGGTTTTTTATAGAAATAAGAGGCGGTGTGACGCTTATCATGGCATTTCTGATGGTCTTTATGGGAAAATGGAATAGAAGATCGCAGGTTATGACACAAGCTGAGTGGATGCATTTTAGATTTGGAACGGGAAAAGAAGGAGACACAGCTCGAATTATAGCGGCTATCTCTTCAATTATTATGACGATTGCAATGGTCACGTATTTTATTATTGGAGCAGGAAAATTTGTAGGAGAATTTTTAGGTATAGAACCTATTTTGGCTTCTTTAATTATGGTTGTCCTAGGTATGATATATACTGTCGCAAGTGGGTTGTATGGAGTGGTCTGGACTGATGTCTTTCAAGGAGTTTTTATCTTTGGTGTAATTTTATATATATCAGGCATGGCAATGAGCATGGTGAATCTTCCGGAAGAGTTTTTTGTATCGGTGCCTATGGTAGATGGTTCTTTTACTGCAATCAAAACTACCCTAGCTGAATGGACAAGAATTACACCTCCTAGTGAAATGAGTATGCCTTCGGGTAGTACTTTTGAGATTTACAATTTATTTGGGATAGCAATTATGTTTTATCTTTTTAAAGTAACATTAGAAGGATCTAGTGGTGCAGGTGGGTATATGTTACAGAGATACTTTGCTGCGAGAAGCGATAGAGAAGCAGGGATCCTGTCATTATTTTGGACAGTACTTTTGGCATTTAGATGGCCGCTAATAGCATCCTTTGCGATGTTAGGAATATATCATGGCCTGAATCCTGAATTTGGTGTAATCGCTGATCCGGAATTAGTGCTTCCAACTGTCGTGAAATATTATGTCCCCGTTGGAGTGAAAGGTTTTCTTATAGCAGGATTGATGGCCGCTGCAATGTCTACATTCGATTCTACCGTAAATGCTGGGGCTGCGTATTGGGTAAAGGATTTGTACCAAGCATATTTGAAACCTCACGCTTCTGAAAAGGAATTATTGTTTCAGAGTCGTATCATTTCATTGGTGATTGTTGCACTAGCTCTTTTGTTTAGCCTTACAATAAAAAACATTAATGAAATCTGGGGTTGGATCACAATGGGAATTGGTGCTGGTATGTTTATCCCGCAGGTGATTCGTTGGTATTGGTGGAGATTTAATGGATATGGTTTTGCGATTGGAACAGCTTTTGGTATGTTTGCAGCTTTATTAACAAAATCTTTTGCAGGTCCTATTCCAGAATATTCTTCTTTTTTAATTGCAAGCGGGACTTCTCTAATCGGATGCATCATTGGAACATATATTACTAGCCCAACGGATGAAGAGGTATTATTTAACTTTTATAAGGTAACACGACCTTTTGGATTTTGGCATAACATACGAAACAAACTTCCAATAGAGAGCCTTTTAAAGATCAACACAGAAAACAAAAGAGATATTATTGCTACCTTTTTTGCAGTGCCGTGGCAGGTAGTTTTATTTTTGACAGGAATGATGATTGTTTTAAAGCAATGGGAAAATGTATTGAATTTATCTCTTTTATTGATTTTACTATCAGCAGGACTTTATTGGTTTTGGTTTCGACATTTATCTAAAGAAGTAAAAATCTAGCGATGGTAAGAATACTTATTTTTCTTTTTACTCTGGGATATGCACAGTCCTTAGATGTTACTTTTCGATACGTAGAAACTCCCAGTGATAATTTTGTGAGAGTTTTCATTCCAGGTACGATGCCCGAAGGAACAAATAATGACTGGGGGCCAAATTCGAATGGGTTTATTAGTCCTGATGCCCCTTCTCAGATGGTATATAATGAAGAAACAGACTCCTATGAGAAATCTTATAACCTAAATGTCGATGATCAGTACTTGTATAAAATTCATTTTCATCACAATTCATCGGGAACAAATAATAGTTGGATATCTGATCCATTAAACCCACAGGTAACCAATGATGAATGGAATAATTCAATATTAAATGTTACCGATCCATTGTTTTTTCAACCTGCTCGCCATATGAATGAGAATGATCAGATAGACGGATTCAGTATAGGAATTTTTTCTTCAGGGACAGTGGATTCTATTCGTTATTGCATTGGTGGTGATACACTAAGTGGGGCTTCATTCTATCAGGAAAATGGGACTCTCTATCTATCATTTGATCCACCGCAAAGTTTATATGACCCTCTATGGATACAAGCCTCTATTGATGGCCAGTTATTTGAAGTATATAATGTTGGGGAAATTGATATTGTAGAGGAGCCACTCCCAGAAGGTGTAGAAATGGGGCCAAATTGGATAGACGATACGATGTTTTTAGCTGTATACGCGCCTAGCCAGCCTGCAATGAAGGTAATTGTGACAAACCCAGGAACCTCTGGGGAAGATTCAGACGCTTTTATGATGAATAAAGATCCAGAACTTGAAGATACATGGTGGATCCAATTAGATATGCCTAATGGTCAGTATGAGTATGAATATTTGCTAATTAATGGGACTAGAGTTGCGGACCCTCTTTCTCGTTATTTAAGTAATGGTAGGACCCGGATAGAAATTGGTGCTGGTGGAATATCAACGGCTGATGATTATGAGTGGCAGTCATCAAATTATATTAGGCCAAGCTTGGATACATTAATTATTTATGAGCTCCATGTAGATGACTTTGCAGCCCAGGGAAATGGACAAGGCACATTTGAGGATGTTATGAATAAACTCGATCATTTAAAATCTGCAGGCATTAATGCTATTGAACTTTTACCTGTTACAGATTTTCCAGGAACACATTCCTGGGGTTATGATCCTCATTTAATTTCTGCTGTTGAATCCAACTATGGTACTCCAGAAGATTTTAAAATATTAGTCGATGCTGCTCATTCAAGAGGCATGGCTATCATTATGGATATTGTGTGGAATCATATTCGGTCATCAAGCCCAATTTGGGAAATTCAGCCTGATTATAATCTTAATCCTTATATAAAATATCATACTGAATTAAACCCAAATGAGACAGAAGGTTCATGGGGAATGTTAGACTGGGATCATTTCAATTCAAAAACGATTGAATATATCAATAAGGTTAATAAAATCTGGATAGAAGAATACAAGATTGATGGCTTCAGATTTGATGCAACAAGGATGATTGGTTGGGATTTAAGCCAGCCAGAACTTGGTTTACCAGCTTGGACAACTGCCATATTAGATTTAGATCCAACAATATATCAAATAGCAGAACACTTGCCTGCTGATCCATGGTTGATTGATAATACAAATCTGACTTCTGCATGGCATGATAGCTTTCATGATATTCTTTTGAGTGACGCACATAATCAGTTTAATTCTGCTACCACATTTATGAAACGAGTGGTAGAGCTGCATGAATATTCAAATGTCGGAAATGCATATGCGAATAGAAATCAGGCTGTAAAATATATGATTAGTCACGATGAGCAATCAATTTTACAGGAGATGGTAGTTTTTAATAATTATTCAATAGAAGAAGCACTAGAGCGGGATAAATTTTATGCTACAATCATGTTTACATCATTGGGCATACCTATGCTATTTCAAGGGCAGGAATTTGGACTTCAAACAGGTTGGACTGATGCTAATAACAACGGAGATTATGAAGAAAAACTTCAATATCGACCAGTTGACTGGTCTTTACTTGATTCAGAGGTAGGTCAATCACATCTAGATCATTATTCTAAATTGGCTAGATTTAGAAAAATGAATCCTGCTTTTTATAGAGGGGTTTTTTATGATTTGTGGCGTTATGAAGCTGAAAGAGTTATTGTTTATGGCTATAAAGATGAATCGGAAGGAAATAATAATGATCAAATTGTAGTGATAGCAAATTTTTCAGAATACGATAGAACTATTAATGATGTCCCTTTTATATCTGCTGGAGATTGGTATAATGTTTTTGATCCTGGGAACGATTTAACAACTAATGACGGAAACTATGGGGAATATTTTATTTCAGCTAAGACCGCAATGGTTTATACCAATACAGAATGGCAATTATCAACAGATAAATTTTATACAGTTCCCAATAATTATCAAATCATCGAACTATATCCGAATCCTTTTAATGGTTCATTAAATATCCAATTTTCTATAACTGGTGTAACCAAAGCAAAGATCCAAATCTATGATCTAAGTGGTAGGTTATTAAAAGTATTTAAGTTTAAGGTTAATGATCACACTAAAAAACGTATAGTGTGGGATGCAAAAAGTGATAGTGGTTTAGACCTACCATCGGGAATATATATTGTATCACTAAAAACGGAAAATGAATTAACAAATAAAAAAATTCTTTATCTAAAATAATTTTTATTAACATTATTTTTACTTTCATTTATGAAGCTTATTTACGTTATATTTTTTATAATTATATTTTTTGGGTGTTCAGAAAATCATATGAAATCAGCATCGTCAGAATGGAAAAATAACCTAACTATTTATGAAGTAAATATTCGGCAATATACCAAAGAAGGTACAATTTCTGCTTTTCGAAAGCATCTTCCACGACTGAAAGATATGGGAGTAGGTATTTTATGGTTTATGCCTATTCACCCAATCGGTAAGGAAAATCGTAAAGGTAATTTGGGTAGCTATTATTCAGTAAAGGATTATTATGGTGTTAATTCAGAGTTTGGGACGCTGGATGAGTTTAAACTCTTGGTTAAGGAAATTCATGATATGGGGATGTATGTAATATTAGATTGGGTAGCCAACCATACGGCATGGGATAATGAAATAGTCTACAAACATCCTAAATGGTATACTAAAGATGATAAGGATAATTTTCAACCACCAATTGGTACAGACTGGCATGATGTAATAGATCTTGATTACAGCAATGATAGTTTGCGTCAATATATGACTGATGCCATGATATATTGGGTTAAAGAAATAGATGTTGATGGTTTTCGATGTGATGTTGCAGGGATGGTTCCTAAAGAATTCTGGGAAAATGTAATTAAAAATTTAAATTCTATAAAACCAGTGTTTATGTTAGCAGAATGGGATAACCCGGAATTATTAAAAATTGGGTTTGATGCAGATTATAACTGGGGTTTTTATCATCTTCTAAAAGATATTGCAGCTGGAGTTAAGCCAGTAAGTAAAATTCAAAATTACTTTCAGAATGATCCCAAATCCTATCCACGGAATGCTCTTAGGATGAATTTTCTTGACAACCATGATGAAAACAGTTGGGGTAGAGTAATGATTGAACATTTTGATTCAAGAGTTTATCCATTAGCAACAATGATTTTTACTTTACCTGGAATTCCTATGATATATTCGGGCCAAGAAGCCAGGCTAAATAAAAAACTGAAATTTTTTGAAAAAGATAATATACCTTGGGGAAGGTACCCAGACAAAGATTTCTATAAAGCATTGATTGAAATTAGAAAAGAACATGCAGCATTTTGGTGTGATAATTTTTCAGTTTATTTTTTAAATGAATTACCATTAGGGATAGTAGGCTATAAGAGAAAAACAAAAAATGAAGAATATCTTGTTTTTATAAATTTATCAGATATAAGAAAAAAGTTAAATCATGATTTCTCTAGAGGAGAGATTATATTTAAAGATCTAAATTCTGATACGATGAGTCTTGCTCCTTACGGATATATGATTTATAAAAATATTAAGGCTTAAATGATAATTCAGCATATGCTTCTAGGTGAATCCAAATATTATTTTTTACTTTTATTCTTTAGTTTTCTTATTGCTGATGAATCGTGGATGGTTTATGATGATTCTGAAATTGCTATAATTAATATCATAGTTGATCCTGGTGATTTAGAGTGGATGTATGATAATGTTGAAAGTGATTCATTACATCCAGCGTCAATTCATTTTCAAAATACATATATCAATGAATTTGTGGATTCGATAGGATTTCGTCTTCGTGGAAACACTTCACGTGTTTCAGCAAAAAAATCTTTCAAAGTTGACTTTAATCATTTTATATCAGGGCGAGAATTTTTTGGTCTTGAAAAACTCAATTTAAACGGTGAACATAACGATCCTTCCATAGTACGTTCTAAATTGTGCTGGGATTTTTTCCAAGATATTGGGATGATTAGTAGTAGAGCTGCTCATGCGAAGTTATATATTAATGGAGAATATTTTGGTTTATATATATCTGTAGAACATATTGATGA
>CAZEER010000054.1:0-15155 GCA_964511215.1 uncultured bacterium
CGTGCAAGGAAGGGGCTAGCGGACACCGCATTGAAGACTGCAGATGCTGGATATCTTACTAGGCGTTTAGTTCATGTAGCACAAGATGTTGTAGTTTATACAAAAGATTGTGGTACAATTAATGGAATCATTATATCTGATCTTAAGGAAGGTGAAGAAATTATAGAACCTCTTGCAGACCGCATACTTGGTAGGACGATCTTGGATGATTTTATAGTTAAAGGTAAGGTAATTGTGAAAGCTGGTTCAGTTATTGCGGAAAATGAAGCAGAATTAATTGGAGATATAGGTGTTGAGCATGTTCGCATTAGGTCTATCCTTACTTGTGAAGCTAAACGCGGAGTATGTGCTAAGTGCTATGGCTGGGATCTTTCTACGCATAAACTAGTGGATATTGGTACTGCTGTTGGTATTAGAGCAGCCCAAAGTATTGGAGAACCTGGTACCCAATTAACGCTTAGAACTTTCCATATTGGTGGAACAGCAACAAGGATAATTGAACAATCGGAAATGCTATCTAAGAGATCTGGGGTGGTTAAATTTTCTGAAAATTATGATTATGCTGATACAATAGATGAGGCAGGTGTCAAGGTTACTCGTTGTATGGTTAGGCACTCGAAGCTTTTCATTTTAGATAAAAGTGGTAATGAGAGTACATCATTTAATGTGCCTTATGGGTCAACGGTGTTTGTAAAGGATGGGGAGAAAATTAATCCAAAAACTATTTTAATAAAATGGGATCCCTATACAGATATAATTCTTGCAAGAGAAACAGGGTTTGTATCCTTAAATGATTTTATTGAAGGAGAGACATATGCGGTGGAAGCTGTTGAAGGTGGTAAAAAGCAAATGGTTGTTGTAGAAGCTCGGGATCGTAAACTTAGTCCCCATATAGAAATTATTGATAAAAATAAAAAAATACTTTCTGGTGGTACTATACTTCCAGTGAAAGCAACTTTAGTTGTAAATGATAAGCAAAAGGTTCAAAGAGGACAGACGTTGGTCAAAATCCCTAAAGATATTGGTAAGACTCGTGATATAACTGGAGGTTTGCCTCGTGTTGCGGAGTTGTTTGAATCACGTAAGCCCACAAACCCTGCTGTGATGACAGAAATAAGCGGTGAAGTTCGCTTTGGTGAAACAAAAAGAGGAATTAGGAAGATTTATGTAAAAGGTCTTGACGGAGAAGAAAGAGTATATTCAATACCTTATGGTAAGCATGTCATAGTTCATGAAGGTGATTTTATTAATGCTGGTACAAATCTATGTGAAGGTGCAATATCTCCATCAGATATTTTGCATGTTCTTGGGCCTTCTGCTGTAAAAGATTACCTTGTTAATGAAATACAAGAAGTCTATCGTTTGCAGGGTGTGAAAATTAATGATAAACATATCGAAGTTATTGTTAATCAAATGATGCAGAAAGTAAGTGTAAAAAATCCAGGTGACACAAGGTTTTTAGAAGAAGATAGGGTAGCAAAAAGAGAGTTCTTTCTAGAAAATGAGCGGATTACAAAAATGGTTATTGTTAATGACCCAGGAGATTCTCAATTGGAAAAAGGTGCAATGATTGATAGGGAAGATTTTCTTGATATTAATAAAGATTTAAAAACTGATGGTAAAGATGTTGCTAGTTATAAGAAACCAAAGCCAGCAACGTTTGAACCTATTCTAATGGGTATTACAAGGGCTTCACTTAATACAGAAAGTTTTATATCAGCAGCGTCATTTCAAGAAACTACACGTGTCCTTACAGATGCATCTACGGCTGGGAAAACAGACCATCTCCAAGGTCTTAAAGAAAATGTAGCAGTTGGTCGACTAATACCTGCAGGTACTGGTGCTCCAGGATTTGTAGATATGTTGGTTGGTGTTCATGATTCAGATGAGGATGGAAATATTGAGGATGCTGTAGCATAATGAATAAGAGTTCAATAAAATGATTTGTGTTTTTAAAGAAAATTATTGTGTAATTTTGTTAGCTATGGAAGAAATGATATGCCGACGATAAATCAATTAGTTAGAAAAGGCAGGAAGCGAATATTGAAGAAAACAAGCACTCCTGCTTTAATGAGTAATCCTCAGAAAAGAGGTGTATGTACACGTGTTTACACTACAACGCCTAAAAAACCTAACTCAGCATTGAGAAAAGTTGCCAGGGTGAGGCTCACTAATGGTATGGAAGTTGCAGCCTATATTCCTGGTGAAGGTCATAATCTTCAAGAGCATAGTATTGTGCTTATCGAGGGTGGCCGAGTTAAAGATTTACCTGGAGTGCGATATCATGTGGTAAGAGGTACGTTGGATACTGCTGGAGTTAGTGATAGGAAAACTAGTCGCTCACGTTATGGGGCAAAAAAATAAATTAGAATCATGAGAAGAAGGCGCCCAGAGAAAAGAAAAATTTTACCTGATCCCGTTTATGGTGATAGGATGGTTGCTAAATTTGTGAATTATGTTATGAAAGGTGGTAAGAAGGGGATTGCTGAGAAAATATTCTATGGTGCAATGGATAAAGTGAATAAACTAACAAAAAGTGATGGATATAAAATTTTTGAAAAAGCTATAGAAAATGCCTCACCATCTGTTGAGGTTAAATCTAGGAGGATAGGTGGGGCTACCTATCAGGTCCCGATAGAGGTGCCAAAAAACCGAAGATTTTTTCTTGCGTCTCATTGGATAATTAATGCTGCTTCTAGTCGTTCTGGGAAACCAATGGCGGAAAAGCTTGCTACAGAATTAATTGCTGCAGCGAATGGTGATGGTGGTGCCATAAAGAAAAAGGATGATACACACCGTATGGCAGATGCAAATAAAGCTTTCGCTCATTTCCGTTAATTTATTAAACAAAAATAATATTGAAAGATATACAATTAGATAAAGTGAGAAATATAGGCATAATGGCCCATATTGATGCGGGTAAGACTACTCTAACTGAACGTGTTTTATATTATACTGGTCGAACACATAGAATTGGAGAAGTACATGATGGTGCTGCTACTATGGATTGGATGGAGCAAGAGCAAGAGAGGGGTATAACTATTACTTCAGCTGCTACTTCTTGTTTTTGGAATAAGCATAGAATAAATATTATTGATACACCGGGGCATGTTGATTTTACTGTAGAGGTAGAAAGATCTTTGCGTGTTCTTGATGGTGCAGTTGGTGTTTTCTGTGCTGTCGGTGGTGTGGAACCTCAGAGTGAAACCGTTTGGCGGCAGGCAGATAAATACAACGTACCTAGAATTGCATTTGTAAATAAAATGGATCGAGTTGGTGCGGATTTTTTTCATGTTGTAAAGATGATTAAAAAACGTTTGGGGACAAATCCGTTACCTCTTGTTATTCCTATTGGCAGCGGAGAAATATTTACCGGTATCATTGACCTTTTAGAGATGAAATCAATTTTATATAATGAAAGCACTATGGGATCGCGTTTTGAATATGGGGAAATTCCTGATGATATGAAAGATGAAGCGGATAAATGGAGACATCACCTTATTGAAGAGACGGCTACATACGATGAGCATTTGATGGAAAAATATTTGGCAGATGAAAAAATTTCAGTTTTGGAGTTGAAATCTGCAATAAGAAAAGGTTGCTTAGATAATACGTTTGTTCCAACATTATGTGGCTCAGCCTTCAAAAATAAAGGTGTCCAGAGGCTATTGGATGCTGTTTCTAATCTTTTACCATCACCTTTAGATGTTGGGTCCATAACTGGAAGAGATCCAAAAGATTCTGATTCAGATAAAGTTCGTGGTGTAAATGACGATGAACCTTTTAGTGCTCTCGCATTTAAAATTATGACAGATCCATATGTTGGTAAGTTAACATATATAAGAGTTTATTCAGGAGAGATTAAAGCTGGATCGTATGTATATAATCCTACTTCTGGTAAGCGAGAAAGAATTAGTCGTATTCTCTTAATGCATTCAAATAAAAGGGAAGAACGTGATAAAATGTCTACTGGTGAAATTGTAGCAGCAGTTGGATTGAAAAATGTGAAAACAGGTCACACTCTTTGTGATGAAAAAAATCAGATTTTACTAGAATCTATGGATTTCCCTGAGCCGGTTGTTTCGGTATCTGTGGAACCAGTAAGTAAGGGTGATCAAGATAACCTGTCAAAGTCTTTAGTTAAATTAGGTGAAGAAGATCCTACATTTAGAGTTTCAACTGATGATGAAACTGGTCAGACAATAATATCTGGTATGGGTGAGTTGCATCTAGAGATTCTTATTGATCGTTTATTACGAGAATTTAAGGTTAAAGCTAATATTGGCCAACCAATGGTTGCATATCGAGAGGCGATTACTAAGTCTATTTCAAATGTTGATGTTAAATTTGTTCGCCAGTCTGGTGGCCGAGGACAATACGGACATGTAGTGATAAATGTAGAGCCTAATGAACCGGGAAAGGGCTATCATTTCGAAAATAAAATTGTAGGTGGTGTTATTCCAAGAGAATATATTCCTTCAGTGGATAAAGGAATACAAGAAGCATTAAAAAATGGTGTATTAGCTGGTTATCCTATAGAAGATGTTAGGGTTGAATTAGTATTTGGTTCCTATCATGATGTTGACTCATCAGAAATGGCTTTCAAAATTGCTGGATCCATGGCAATCCAAGATGCGTGTAAAAAAGCAAATACAAAGCTGATGGAACCTATAATGCATGTAGAGGTAATTGTTCCTGAAGAGTATTTAGGTGATGTTATGGGTGACTTAAGTTCAAGAAGAGGTAAGATTGAAGGAATGGAGCAAAGAAAAGAAGCTCAAGTTGTATCTGCATTTGTTCCTTTGAGTAGTATGTTTGGTTATGTTACAGATCTTCGTTCTATCACGCAAGGTAGGGCTGTTTTTCATATGGATTTTGCAAAATACCAACAAGTACCAGCTAGTATAGAAGAAGATATTTTAGAAAAAGTTCATGGTAAGGTTTCATAATAAATAATTGGGAGAAAATTGATGGCCAAAGAAAAATTTGAAAGAACCAAACCTCATGTTAATATTGGTACGATAGGTCATGTTGATCATGGTAAAACAACGCTTACTGCTGCGATAACTATGGTGCAGAGTGCACGTGGTTTTGCTGAAGCAATGCCTTTTGATAATATTGATAATGCTCCTGAAGAACGAGAGCGTGGAATAACAATTCAGACTGCCCATGTTGAATATGAAACTGAAGCCAGGCACTATGCTCATGTTGATTGTCCAGGTCATGCTGATTATATAAAAAATATGATTACTGGTGCAGCTCAAATGGATGGTGCTGTGCTAGTCGTTTCTGCCGCAGATGGTCCTATGCCTCAAACTCGAGAGCATGTTTTGCTTGCGAAGCAAGTGAATGTACCATCGATTGTTGTGTTTATGAATAAAGTTGATCAGGTTGATGATGAAGAACTGTTGGAGTTGGTAGAGATGGAGCTTCGTGATTTATTAAATGAATATGAGTTTCCAGGTGATGATACCCCAATTATCAAAGGTTCGGCTTTAAACGCACTAAATTCGCCAAGTGATGAATCTGCTAATAAATGTATTGTTGAATTAATGGAGGCTTGTGATAGTTTTATTTCTGAGCCAGAAAGGGACGTAGATAAACCATTTTTGATGCCTGTAGAAGACGTTTTTTCAATAACGGGGCGTGGTACAGTGGGGACAGGCCGTATTGAGCGAGGTATTATTAAAGTGGGTGATGAGATTTCTATCTTAGGTATGGGTGCAGATAGTAAGACGACAGTGACTGGTGTTGAGATGTTTAGAAAACTTCTTGATCAAGGGCAGGCTGGTGATAATGCTGGTTTATTATTGCGTGGTGTTGATAAGGAAGATTTAAATCGAGGAATGGTTTTAGCTGCTCCAGGATCAATTACGCCTCATACAAATTTTAAAGCCAGTGTGTATGTATTGAAAAAAGAAGAAGGGGGTCGTCATACTCCGTTTTTTAATGGTTATCGTCCTCAATTTTATTTTCGGACAACCGATGTAACGGGGGTTGTGACTTTAGCTGAAGGGACAGAGATGGTTATGCCTGGTGATAATGTGGAATTTAACGTTGAATTAATTACGCCTATTGCGATGGATAAAGAATTGCGTTTTGCTATTCGAGATGGTGGTCATACTGTGGGCGCAGGTGTAGTAACGGATATTGCTGACTAAGGAAAAATATTATGGCTGGAAATAGTAAAAGGGTGATTGTGCAATTAGAGAGCACAGCTGGTACAGGATATCGTTATACCGTAATGAAAAGTAAGAAAAATCATCCTAGTAGAATCGAATACAGAAAATTTGATCCTGTTCTTAGGAAGCATGTCATTTTCAAAGAAACAAAATAGATTAACAATAATAATTAATATGAATAAATACTACAACATTAGGAGAGTAGCTCAATTGGTAGAGCAACGGCCTCCAAAGCCGTAGGTTGCAGGTTCAAGTCCTGTCTCTCCTGCAATAATTGAAACCTTGTATTAGTAGTTCACTTTACTTTTAGGATAAATAAATGTTTAATAAGCTTCAGCAATTTTTGGCTGATGTAAAATTTGAAATGAATAAGGTCTCGTGGCCTGGTTGGGAAGATCTAAAAGGTTCTACCTATGTCGTTTTGTCTCTGTCGTTTATATTGATAGTCTTTCTCTTTATTGTTGATTTTTTTCTTGCGAAAATTTTAAACATAATATTGTAATTATGGATTGGTACACATTACGCGTTATTTCTGGAAAAGAAAAAAAAATAAAAGAATCGATCCTTTATGAAATTGAAATGTCAACATTTAGTGAACAAATAGGTGATGTGTTGGTACCATCAGAAAATATTGTAGAGATGCGTGATGGCAAAAAGAAAATTAGGGAGAGAGTTTTCTTTCCTGGTTATTTGTTGATACGCTTGGAGATGAATAAAGAAACACGCTATCTCTTGGAGAATGTTAATGGAGTTATTTCATTTGTTGGTCCAAATGCAGATCCTCAGCCGTTAAAACCGGAAGAAGCTCAGAGGTTTTTAGGAGATTTCGATGGCGGAGATGGTCCCTTAAGGGTGACTGAAGCTGCTCCTTTTATAGTAGGTGATTCTGTGAAAGTGACAGATGGCCCATTTATGGATTTCTCTGGTCTTGTGCAAGAGGTTAACCATGATAAGCAAAAATTAAAGGTTTTGGTGAGTATATTTGGTCGTCAAACCCCTGTTGAGCTTGATTATCTACAGGTTGAAATAGAATTGTAGTAAGGAATTTTATGTTATGGCAAAAAAGATTATAGGGTTTATAAAATTACAGATTCAAGCTGGTCAAGCTAATCCAGCTCCTCCTGTTGGACCTGCATTAGGTCAACAGGGTGTTAATATTATGGATTTTTGTAAGGCTTTTAATGCATCCACTCAAGAGAAAATAGGGGATTTAATTCCGGTTGAAATAACTGTGTATGCTGATCGCAGTTTTACTTTTGTTACTAAGACACCACCTGCTGCTCGATTGATTCTGAAGGCTGCTAAAATAGAGAAAGGTTCAGGTGAGCCTAATCGAGATAAAGTGGGCGTGGTGACTGAAAGTGATTTACGATCCATTGCACAACTTAAAATGGAAGATTTGAATGCAAACACAATAGAAAAAGCAATAGAAATGATTCGTGGTACTTGTGTCTCGATGGGAATTGAAGTAGAAGGTTAAAATAAAAATGAAATTATTTAATAATATGAAGATTGCGTTAGGGAAATATGATAAATCAATAGCTTATTCCTTAGAAGATGCTGTTGATATAGTGCAGGATTTAAAATTTTCTAATTTTGATGAAAGTGTAGATGTCGCAATTAATCTTGATGTAGATCCTAGGCATGCTGAAGAAAACATTAGAGTGACTACACCGCTCCCTAATGGTACTGGAAAATCGGTTGTTGTTTTGGTCTTGACATCTGGCCCAAAGGAAAAAGAGGCAAAAGATGCAGGAGCAGACTATGTTGGTAATAAAGAATATCTTACGAAAATAAAGAATGGCTGGGCTGATGTAGATAAGATTGTAGCTACTCCCGATATGATGGGCGAACTTGGTAAGTTAGGTAAAATATTGGGTCCTAGAGGTTTAATGCCAAATCCTAAGAGTGGTACTGTTACTATGGATGTTGGAAAAGCTGTGGAAGAGTTAAAAGCGGGAAAAGTAGAGTTGCGTGTTGAAAGTAATGGTATCATTCACGTCGCATGCGGGAAAATATCTTTTGAAAAAGAAAAATTAATTGAGAATATAAAAAAAATCCATGATACGGTTATTAAGGCTCGTCCTGGTTCTGTTAAGGGACAGTATTTGAAGAAATTGACTATATCTTCAACAATGGGGCCTAGCGTTCTTGTGGATCATCTAGCGATAAAGTAGTTATTATGCCTAATAAAAAAAATATAGAGCAGGTTGAGAATTTATCTGATTGTTTTGCGAAAGCAAAAGCAGTTTATTTTACAGAATATCATGGACTTAATGTCCAAGACATTACAAAGCTGCGCAGCTTGTTCTTTAAAGAAAATGTTGAATATAAAGTTGCAAAAAATACCTTAATAAAGCTTGCGATTGGCGAAAGTGATATTTCTTCCGATTTGGATGGTGTTTTAAAAGGTTCAACTGCATTGGCAATATCATATGATGAGCCTATTGCTCCTGCAAAGGTTATTAAGAAATTTAAAAAGGAAAGTGATCTGCCAGGTGTAAAGGGTATTATTTTGGATGGTGAATTTTTGGCAGGTGAAGAATTTAAAAGATTAGCTGATATACCTAGTAAGGAGGAGTTGTTGGCGCAATTAATTACAATGTTAAATAGCCCAATGCAAAAATTAGCATCGACACTTAATGCACCCATGCAGGATGTTGTTGGGGTGTTGAAAAATTTAAAAGAAAAAAACTTAACATAACAGGGAAGGAGTATTTGTAATGGCAGTATCTAGAGCAGATGTACTAACTTATTTAGAAGAATCAAATATGGTTGAGATTTCAGAACTTATTGGTGAAATAGAGGAGAAATTTGGAGTTACAGCGGCAGCGCCTGTCGCGGTTGCAGCGGCACCTGTTGCTGGTGCAGGTGGTGAAGCTGAAGCCAAAAATGAATTTGATGTTGTCCTTAAGTCGCCTGGTCAAGCAAAAATAAATGTAATTAAAGCTGTGAGGGGGATTACAGATCTAGGGTTAAAAGAGGCAAAAGAGCTTGTTGATTCAGCTCCTAAAGCATTGAAAGAAGGTCTTTCTGAAGCTGAGGCGAACGAAATTAAAGCAAAGCTTGAAGAGGCCGGTGCAGAAGTAGAGCTAGTCTGATTTAGATAGTTTCTTCTTTGGTGGTAATTGTATTCTAACTAAAAATCTATTGGGAGGCTTAATTGAAAGCCAATACTAATCAAATAAACAAGAGAGTTTCCTTTTCTAAAATTTCAGCTTTTGTAGATGTTCCAGATCTTCTTTCTATACAAACAAGGGCTTATCAGCATTTTTTACAGGAATGGATTCCTTACGAGGCGCGTCAGCCTATAGGACTTGAGGGGGTGTTTCGTAATGTTTTCCCAATTGAGGACTCTCACCGAAATTATATTCTTGAATACAAATATTATTACTTAGGGCAGCCAAAATATAATCCTGATGAGTGTATGGATCGTGGCGTTACATATTCGGCGCCCCTGCGTGTTAGGTTGGCATTGCATATAACGGATGAAAATAATAAAAATATTTATGCTCAAAGTATTGAGCAGGATGTTTATTTTGGTAATATTCCTTATATGACAAAAAAAGGAACCTTTATTATTAATGGGGCTGAGCGTGTAATCGTTTCTCAACTGCAGCGTTCCCCAGGTGTTTTCTTTGATGAATCCACACATCCTAATGGTACAAAGTTATTTCAAGCCCGGATTATACCTTCTCGTGGTTCATGGGTGGATTTCACTACTGATATTAATGATTGTTTATTTGTTATTATTGATCGACGTAGAAAATTCCCTGTTACAATGTTGCTTAGAGCGCTGGGGTATTCATCAAATACTGATATCTTTACAGCTTTTGGTGCTACTAAGGTGCTGAGCGCGATTTCGGATGACTTAAATAAATATATCGGTGCCACTATTACTGAAGATATAGTAAATACTCAAACTGGTGAAATTTTTCTTGAGAGTGGAGCAGAGTTAACTTCTGAAAATATTCAATCGTTAAAAGACGAAGGTATTGATTCGATTAGAATTGTTGATGGAAATAAAGATTTTCATTCAATGTTACTATTGAATACTATTGAGAAAGATCCAACACGTAGTACTGAAGATGCCTTGGGGGTTGTCTATCAATTAATTAGATCAAGTGAACCTCCTAATCTAGAAACTGCACAGAAATTTATAGAGAGGATATTTTTTAGTCCTAAAAAATATGATTTAGGTCAAGTTGGAAGATATCGTCTAAATCAGCAATTTAATTTAGAAGTTCCAGTTGAAGATACAGTCCTTACTATGGATGATATAATCCAGGTAATTAGCTTTCTTATTGATATGCGCAAAGGCGATCGTGGTGTAGATGATATTGATCATTTAGGTAATAGGCGTGTGAAAACAATCGGGGAGCAGTTAACTAATCAGTTTAGTGTAGCGCTTAGTAGAATGATACGAACTATACATGAGAGAATGAATTTAAGAGAATCTGAAAGTATAACACCACAGGACCTTATTAACTCAAGGGTGGTGACAACGGTGATTAATACATTTTTTGGTACATCTCAATTAAGTCAATTTGGTGATCAAACAAATCCATTAGCTGAAATAACGCACAAGCGTAGAATCTCTGCTTTGGGTCCTGGGGGTCTTACTAGGGAAAGGGCGGGGTTTGAAGTCCGTGATGTTCACTATACTCATTATGGGCGTTTATGTCCTATTGAAACGCCTGAGGGTCCAAATATAGGACTTATATCATCTCTGGCAATGTATGCTGAAGTCAACAATCATGGATTTATTGAGTCTCCTTACAGAAAGGTGAAGAAAAATGGTAAAGGATCTATAGTTACAGACGATACAAAGTATCTTTCAGCGGATGATGAAGATAGGGTTTTAGTTGCTCAAGCATCTACTAAAGTAGATAGTAAAAAGGTAATCTTAGAAGAAAAGATTAGGGCGCGTGTCAAAGGCGACTTTCCAATAGTTAGCCCAGCAGAGGTGGATTATGTGGAGGTTTCCCCAAATCAAATCCTAAGTGTCGCAGCTGCTCTTATTCCCTTCTTAGAACATGATGATGCAAATAGAGCGCTGATGGGTTCTAATATGCAAAGGCAATCCGTGCCATTAATGAAACCACAAGCTCCTATCGTTGGAACAGGTATTGAAAAAAAGGTAGCAATTGACTCACGGTCCGCTGTCGTTAGTCCTGTGGCTGGAAGAGTTGTATATGTTGATTCTGAGGTTTGTCATGTGAAAAGAAAGGATGTTATGGAATCTCTTGCACTCTATGAAGGTGAGAATATTATCAAGATTCCTCTCAAGAAATTTCATAGAACTAATCAAAATACTGTTCATAATCAACGTCCATTAGTTTCTGAGGGGGATGAAGTTAATATTGGGACAGTTATTGCCGATGGGGCATCAACTGAGAATGGTGAATTGGCACTTGGTTCTAATATACGAGTAGCGTTTATGCCTTGGAGGGGGTATAATTTTGAAGATGCTATTGTTGTAAGCGAAAGATTGGTCAAAGATGATATCTATAGTTCAGTGCATTGCAATGAAGTTGAGCTTGAGGTTCGTGATACTAAAAGAGGGCAAGAAGAGCTGACTCCTGAGATACCAAATGTAGGGGAAGACGCCACTAAAGAGTTGGATCAAAATGGCATCATTCGCTTAGGTGCGCGTGTTGCAGAAGGAGATATATTAATTGGTAAGGTTACGCCTAAAGGTGAAACTGATCCGACTCCCGAGGAAAAACTTCTCAGAGCTATTTTTGGAGAAAAAGCTGGAGAGGTGAAAGACGCTTCAAAGCGCGCTGAACCAGGAATAAAAGGTGTAGTAATTAAAACTCAACTTTTTGAAAAACAAGCGAAACGTACAAAAAAAGAGGAACGTGAGAAAATTATATTATTTCAAAAAGAGGCTGGGGAGAAAAAAGTTCATCTAAAGCAATCTAGGGATGAAAAATTAACCAACCTTTTGAAAGATCAAATTTCTAATGGAATTAGAGATTTGTCATCTGGGAAGACTCTTATTAAGAAATCAACAAAGCTTACTCTGAAAAGGTTAAATAGTTTTGATATGGAAAGATTTGCTCAAGATGATTCGTGGGTTGAGAATAAAAGAGTTTGGAAAAAAGTTATGGCGATCTGGCGTTCTTTTAGAGAAGAATGGGCAAATATTGAGACTACACTAGAGCGTAAAATATTTAAATTGCGTGTTGGTGATGAATTGCAACCGGGAATTCTAAAATTAGCAAAAGTATTTGTTGCTCAAAAAAGAAGAATTTCAGTCGGTGATAAAATGGCTGGTCGTCATGGTAATAAAGGTATAGTTGCAACTATAGTGCCTGAAGAAGATATGCCGTTTATGAAAGATGGTACTCCGGTAGATATTGTTTTAAATCCATTGGGTGTGCCATCTCGAATGAATCTAGGGCAATTATATGAGACAATGTTAGGATGGGCTGGCGAAGTTCTTGGTAAAAAATTCTCGACTCCTGTATTTGATGGCGCCACCCCAGATGAAGTTCAGGGACAGTTAGGTTTAGCTGGGCTTCCAGAGACAGGAAAGACTATGTTGGTTGACGGTAAAACTGGTGAGTATTTTGACAATCCTGTTACAGTTGGAAATATTTATATGATGAAATTGAGCCATATGGTTGATGATAAAATGCATGCACGGTCAACAGGGCCATACTCCCTTATAACTCAACAACCTCTTGGAGGTAAAGCGCAATTTGGTGGTCAGCGACTTGGTGAAATGGAAGTATGGGCTTTACAGGCTTATGGTGCTGCGCATACTCTTCATGAGTTGTTGACGGTAAAATCTGATGACGTTGAAGGACGGTCAAAGGTTTACAATGCTATAGTGAGAGGCGAGCAAATGCCAGATTTTTCAACTCCGGAATCATTTAATGTGATGATAAAGGAATTGCAGGGCCTTTGTATTGATGTTGAACTAGATTAATTTAATTCCAAGGAGAAATTTTGACTTACATTCAAACAAATTCATTAGATACATCAAAGGATTATAGCTCAATAACAATTGGGTTATCTTCACCAGAGAAAATTCTACAGCGTTCCTACGGTGAAGTATTGAAACCTGAAACAATTAATTACAGGTCATATAAGCCAGAAAAGGATGGGCTTTTTTGTGAGAAAATATTTGGTCCTGTTAAGGATTACGAATGTCACTGTGGAAAATATAAAGGTATTAGGTATCGTGGTATTATTTGTGACCGTTGTGGCGTGGAAGTTACTCGCAAGAAAGTCCGTCGCGAACGGATGGGGCATATAACTCTTGCAGTGCCAGTAGTCCATATTTGGTACTTGAGATCTATTCCGAGTAAGTTGAGTTATCTTGCTGGGAAAAGTACCAAAGAACTTGAGCGGGTCATTTATTATGAAATGTTTATGGTTATTGAGCCGGGAGGAAGTGGCCTTGAAAAATTTGAATTGCTTGAAGAAGATCGGTATCTTGAGGTAGAGGAGCAATTTGGTTACAATGCTGTTTCAGATGAAGATAGAGACAATGATAATTATTTTTATGCAATTATGGGTGGCGAGGCAATGAAAGAGATGCTTGCGAAAATTAATATTATAGAACTTCGTAATGAGTTAGTTGATATTGTTAAAACTTCTAAATCTAAACAAAAACGCAATGATGCACTGAAGCGATTGAAGGTGGTTAAGTCATTTGTACCAGATCCAACAAAAAAAAGATTGAATAAACCAGAATGGATGATTGTTTCAATATTGCCTGTAATACCTCCTGAGCTACGTCCGTTGGTTCCTCTTGAAGGTGGTAGATTTGCAGCGTCTGACCTGAATGATCTTTATAGGCGAATAATCATACGAAATAATAGATTGAAGCAATTGATGGAAATAAAAGCACCTGATGTCATTCTTAGAAATGAGAAAAGAATGTTGCAAGAAGCGGTTGATGCTCTTTTTGATAACAATCGTCGTAAAACAGCTATTCGTAGTGGTTCGAGGCGTCCATTGAAATCTTTATCAGATATGCTTAGAGGAAAAAATGGTCGCTTCAGGCAAAATCTACTTGGTAAGCGTGTGGATTATTCGGGTAGATCTGTAATTGTTGTCGGACCTCAATTGAAATTACATGAATGTGGTATGCCAAAAAATATGGCGCTTGAGTTATTTAAGCCTCATATGATTCATGAGCTTATGGCTCGTGGATATGCTCAAACCCCGAGAAGTTCAAAGTTAATGGTTGAGAATCAAGATCCTATTGTCTATAAAGTGCTGGAGTATGTAGTGCAGGATCACCCTGTTTTGCTGAATCGTGCTCCAACACTTCATCGATTGGGAATTCAGGCATTTCAACCAGTTTTAGTTGATGGTAAGGCTATACAATTACATCCCTTGGTATGTAGTGCATTTAATGCTGATTTTGATGGAGATCAAATGGCTGTTCATGTTCCTCTTGCTCTGGAATCTCAGATGGAAGCAAGGATGCTGATGTTGTCAAGTCATAATATTTTACATCCTGCTAATGGGCAACCTATTGCGGTTCCATCTCAAGATATGGTTCTGGGGTGCTATTATTTAACTAGACCAAAGGTAGGAGATAAGGGTGAAGGTAAATTATTTAGCTCTATTCAAGAGGGGTTAATGGCATATGAAAATAAAGCAGTAGGTCTACATGCGATTGTTGATGTTTTTCATAATAATGAATGGATAAAGAAAACAACAGTTGGTAGGATTATTTTTAATTCTATACTGCCTGATGATGTCGGTTATGTTAATCATATTGTAGGTAAAAAAAGGCTAACAAATATTGTCAATAATGCTTACCTGATAGCAGGCAATCACCAAACTGTATTATTCCTTGATCGCTTGAAAGATCTAGGCTTTGGTATGGCTACAGTAAGTGGTGCATCTATTTCTATAAGTGATGTTTTAATTCCTAAAGAAAAGGATTCTATTTTAAAAATAGCCCAACAAATTTAAATATAGCACTTTGTAACTTGTCAAAAT
>CAZEER010000054.1:15165-15489 GCA_964511215.1 uncultured bacterium
GCCCAAGAAGAAGTTGATGAAATTAAAAGAAAATTTGATCGCCATATCTTGACTGATGGTGAACGTTATAATAAGGTTATAGATGTTTGGACTCATGCAACAACTAATATGGCTATCACTATGATGGAAACTTTGAAAGAAGATCGCCAAGGATTTAATCCTGTTTTTATGATGGCTGATTCTGGTGCCAGAGGTTCACAAGATCAGATAAAGCAATTAGCTGGTATGAGGGGATTGATGGCTAAACCTCAGAAATCTATGAAAGGGGGGGTTGGTGAGATTATAGAATCGCCAATTACGTCAAACTTTAAAGAAGGATTATCA
>CAZEER010000055.1:0-15476 GCA_964511215.1 uncultured bacterium
TCGTAATTTGGATGTCAGCAGTTCGATTCTGCTCGGTGGCTCAATTATTATTTTATTCTTCTAATTTTTGGTAATACTTAGCCGAACGCCATGCGCCATATATTTCTCCCAAATAAGTAAATGCGGCAATAGTACCAAATAATGAACCCAGAGAATATCTGTTATCACTGAATAGATTGTATGCTAAACTACTTGTCAAATAAAACGACCAGAATCCCATTATTCCATCCATAGTTCTTCCTGCATACATTCTTCCTGTACCTGGGATGATTGCAGATAAAATGGCTGAGACTAATGGAGACCTCGTTGAGTTAGAGAATTTATTTTGATTTATGGGGTCAATTAATCGTCCATCTGAATCATGAAAAGGACGATTCAATTCCAGGTGATAATGAAGGGCAAACGGATTACAGCGGGTAATCCTTTCTGATGCAATAATACTACCCCTGATTATACCATATTCCCCGATAGCCTTAGCTCCATAGTTAGAGCAACTTGGAAAATACTGACAGTTAAAAAAATTACTGTTATATGAAACTCTTTGCCATCCAGCAATAGGTAACAAAAAAACTTTATTAAATAATGATGTTTTTTTTGACTTTATTATTGTATCAACTGGATATTTTTCTTGGCAAAATAGCCATGTAAAAAAGAAAAAAAATACTAGATGCCTCATCGTAAAAATTAATTAGAATTTTCTTAATCATAAATATGTTACTTTTTATATTCATACCATTATGGAAGCCTTAATGAATACAATGACCTCTAACCCTGTGTATATAGCTATCCTTGGAATTATGGGAATTATTCTAGTATATGCGTTGGTTAAGAAAATTATAAAGTTAGTTTTTTCTATAGGTATTTTATTAGTTATTTATGTACTCTATTTGAAGTATACAGGTCAAGATGTTCCCCAAACAATGGATGAATTGAAGCATTCAATGTCTGATAATGTAGAGAAGATAAAAGATGTAGCATCAGAATCCATAGAAAATGCGAAAGAATCCACTAAGAAAATTGTAGAAAAAAAAGTAGAAAAAAAAATGGATGAAATTTTAGGAGATTAAATAGAGACTGTAGTTGATCTATTTGGAATTAATGCAGGTATTTCATTGTTAAAAAGCATCCCCAATCCCATTAAAAATATTAGTAAAACAAAGCTTACTAAATAAAGTGTAACAGATAGGAAAAAAAATTTTTGAATATTTATTAAGGCATCAGAAAGTTTATCATCACGTTCATTAATTATAGCAACATGTATATTTCTTGATGCTTTATTTAGCTCTATACCCATATAGATCAAGACCCCAGATATCAATAGAGGGAGTAGCGCAATAACAATCATTTTTTGATCATTAAATATTATTGGGATTATCATTAAACCATTTAGCGTGCCTAAAAAGAAATTAATAGATCCAAGTATTTTACTCCACCTTGCTAGCTTAGTTAACGAAAGTAGTCCTTCATCATCTAAGTGAATTTGTAAAGAGCTAAATAATTTTTGCGCCAAAGCTATAGGAGGTTACTTGCTAGCTCAGCGAGCTTACTACGTTCGCCTTTTTCTAAAGTAATGTGAGAAAATATATCCTGACCATACATATGACTGATAAGGTAAGTAAGACCATTTGATCTATTATCAAGATATGGATGATCAATCTGATGAATATCTCCAGTGAAAACTATCTTTGTTCCTTCTCCAGCACGAGTAATGATCGTTTTTACCTCATGGGGTGTAAGATTTTGTGCTTCATCAACTATAAAAAATACTTTTTGCAGACTTCTTCCACGTATGTAAGCAAGAGGAGTAATCAATAACTTTTCTTCATCTAAAAGCTCATTGATTTTTACGGCACGTTTATCATTCTTTCTAAACTGGTGACGTATAACAGATAGATTATCAAATAGAGGTTGCATGTAGGGCTCCAATTTAGAACTAATATCCCCAGGTAAAAATCCGAGATCTCTATTACTTAGGGGAATCACAGGCCTTGCTAAAAGAATTTGTCGAAAATCTTTTCTTTGTTCCAAAGCAGCTGATAGAGCTAAAAGAGTTTTTCCAGTTCCAGCTTTTCCTGAGATTGTTATTAGTTGAATTCTAATATCCAAAAGCATATTAAGAGCAAAAGATTGTTCAGCATTTCTTGGAATTATCCCATAAGCACTTGGTTTATCTATTTTAACTAATTTTTCTAAAAATGGATCAAATGAAGCAAGTATTGATTTTTTTCCATTACGTAAAATAAAATTTTCATTAGGCTGTGGGGTTGGAACAGATTTAAACTTTTTCGCCTCAACACAAGACGAATTTTGGAACGAATCAATTTCAAGACTATCGACATTTTCTATAAGCCGAGTACCCGTGTAAATATGATGAATATTTTTAACTGTATCAGTTGTATAATCTTCGGCTTTTATAGATAATGAACGTGCTTTTAACCGCATATTTGTGTCTTTTGAGATAAGAATAACCATGCGTGTGGGGTTTTCATTTTGAACTTTGTAGGCGCAGTTGATGATTCGATTATCAGGACAATCCTCATTGAATATTTCTCTGACATCAGAATGCCAGTTATGATTCACTACGATTTTTATTTTACCATTTAATTTTTTTAATTGTCCATTATTAGAATTTGTTGAAAGTTCATCTAAGCTTCTTAAAAATTCTCTAGCATTATAGTGAACCTGTTCATTACCTCTTTTAAATTTGTCTAGTTCTTCAAGTACCGATATAGGTATTATAATATCATTATCTTGAAAGTTTTGTATACATGTTGAGTCATGTAGTACCACGTTAGTATCGATCACAAAAATTTTAGCTTTTTTCTTTTTCACTATAATATTTTTTTTAAAGTAACTCTTTAATATTTAGGTCATATAAATTTTGGATAACGGATTTTAATTTTATATGTACAATAAATTGAATTTTAAAATGGCAGTGCATGATATTTTGTTTTGCTATTATGGCATAATTTCAAACATGGCATCAAAAATTTTATAAATAAAAAAACTATATAAAAATCCAAGAGATAATAATGCAATAGGTGATACCCGGAATTTAATTCTGAATTTATTAAATTGTTTTTTTTCATTATAATAATCTATCATTGCATTTAAAGTAATATTACTTAAGTAGATAGACCCAATATATAATAATAATAAAATTAAATGGTCCATTGATGATAGTGAATTGAGCCATTGGCCTAACGTCATATTGTCTCCAATAAAATGTATTTGAATTCAGATAAAATTATTGAAGTCGCACCCCAAACCATTTTATCCTCGATATCAAAGTAAGGTATTGTTACTTTAGACCCAGCTAAAACATCACTTTTTTCTTTCTTAATTTCATCTTTCATAAGCGTATTAATTGAAGTAGAAAAAATTTGTTCTACTTCAGCAGTATGAATTTTAGTTTTTTGTTTTTTTTCTAGCCAACCGACAAATGGGAAAATTTTAAACCCAGAAACCGGAATAAAAAATGGAGTTAATTGTCCAATAATTTTTATTTTTTTGGGTTGAATACCAATCTCTTCATATGTTTCTCTAATAGCAGCTTCTTCTTTCGATTCATTTTTTTCCAACATTCCGCCTGGAAAGGATATTTGTCCTTTATGATGATCTACGTTTTCAGTTCTCTTGGTTAAAAAAAACCACCATTCACCATCAGTTGGATATAATAATATTAAAACAGCTGCTGGTTTATGATGATTTTTACTGTTAAATAATTTTGTTCTAGGAATATGAGGTCTGACCATCATCCGTTCCTGAGCGACTTTTCCAGGAAGGGTCTTTCGCATTCTATTTTTTAAATTTTTAATAAATACTGGTTCCATAGGTTGAAAATTTATTCTATTTCAAATATTTTTCCCGTTATTTTGACATATAATCTGTTATGAAATACAAGCATATTATTTGGGATTGGAATGGTACTCTTTTAAATGATCGATGGTTATGCGTAGATGGCATTAATAATGGTCTGAAAAAGAGAGGATTAACAACTATCTCTGAAGAGACCTATAAAAAAGTTTTCACATTTCCAGTACAGGATTACTATAAAAATTTAGGTTTCAATTTTGAAGAAGAGCCATTTGAAATCGCAGGAGATGAGTTTGTTGAATATTATAGTAGACAATTTCATCTTACGGAATTGCACTCAGAATGTCGGCTGGTTCTAAAGAAGACTTATAATCTTGGGATTACGCAATCTATTCTTTCTGCTGGGAAACATGAATTTCTTATGGAATGGGTGAGGGCTCATAGGCTAGAAAAATATTTTGTTAAAATTGTAGGTATTGATAATCAATATGCTACGGGTAAAACAGAACGTGGCAGATATTTAATTAATGAATTACCTTATAGGAGCAATGAAATTGTGATGGTTGGTGATACAATGCATGATAGTGATGTTGCTGAAAGTATAAATGTAGATTGTCTATTAGTTGATCATGGTCATGTCAATTTTGATCGATTACAAAAAACAGGCCGAAAAGTATTTGCAAATTTAGATCAAGTATTTCAATATATATGTTAGCTAGTTTGCTAAGTCTGATATAAGTAATAAGTCAAAAATATTTATCCTAGTATTTCCATCGATATCTGTAGCAAGAAACTCTTCTGGTTGTAAATTAATAACCCCTAATATATAGTTCGCTGATAAAATAGCGTCTACTACTGTAATGAAACCATCACCATTTACATCTCCAAGTAAATATCCTTCCGAATCTTCTGCAATGCCAACTACATTAATAACCCCGATACTTTCTTGACCATTTGGTCCTGTAACAGAAAGGGAGACCTCATATATCCCAGGATTCTCACAAAACCAAAATGGAGTTTCCCCAACCCCTTCAGTTTCTTGACCAAATAACCAATGTTTGTTTCCCACTGCACCTTTTGATTCATCAAAAAAGTAAAAATTTCCAGGGACAGTAACTACTGATTGGACTACCTTTGGATAAGAGGCTAAAGACTCTAGAGGTCCAATAATTGTATTTCTTAAGGCGAGGCCAAATAAATCTATTTCAGTTTGACTAAAAAATAATTGAATATATTCAAAATCATTTGGATGTGGAATTGCGATAGGATATTCAGAAATAGATACTAAACTATCCCATTGTATAAACCCAACATCATCAAAAAAAGAATAAGAATATCCAGAATCTGGGACGTCACTATTCATTCTAATATTAAAAAAATTAGCTTCTTCTTGGATTGGAATTTCATCCCAATATTTTTGCCAACCGGTATTACCTGAGATAGAATCATTGATAGATGTGGTGCTCAAACTTTCACCTGTGCGCCCTTCATAAAATCTTGCTTCGAGAGTAACATTTTTTGCATTATTTGTTTTTATGGTTCCATGAAGTGTGTGTGAAAATTCTTTATAGAATGGAATACGTTCCTCTAAGTCTGTGACAATGTTATCTGGTGAATCTTGGGTCCTTATATGTAACAGTCCCATGCTGCCTCTACGAAAAATAGAATCTTGTAACACCTCTGATTCACTGTTCAAATTCCATAGTGTACTTCCTTCATTTTCAAAGTTATTCATCCAAATTTTTTCTCTTCCCAGTCTGTAATGTGAAATGATTGTATTCCCATTTAGGATCTCTGATAAACTACCCGCCTTAGCTATTTTAATTGGTTCTGATACAAATGATGATTCTCCAAAAAGTTGAACGGGCTTAAAATTTACTACCCATGCATTATAATCAACATGTTCTGTTTCTGAACTAAGCGTATCCAAAATCACTACCGCACGTTGGTTATCAGTATCTACATGTACGTGGGTGCCAAGTTCTTTTGAGCGCATGGCAATATAATCTAAGATAAAGTTTCCTAGTTCACCTGTTGCAGGACCTGTTAAATAATCATCAATATATAAAGGTGTAATTGTGTAGTCTATTAATCCATTTTCATTTGCGGAAGCATTAAGAATCATTGATGGATATGTTTCTGGGTAATTTAAGTCAAATATAAAATTACCTAAAGAGTGAGCGATGAGTTTCCCATTATAGACTTCTACTCCCTGGATGATATGTGGATGATGCACAATCACTAAATCAGCACCTTCATCTATTGCAAAATGACGAATGGCTCTGTCCCATAATTTTGGTCGATCAAGCCGCCAAGAATAATCTTCTGTATCTAAACCATATTTTGGATTCTCAATGAATCCAACTTGACTTGCGGGATTAATTCTTAAATTTTTCAGCCTATCTGGAAGAGTAAAAGAGTCATAATTTTCACTTGGCTCAATTGAATACTCGCTACCTGCGTGCATTTCTACTATAATAATGTCTGCAATATTTTCAACAGATTCGATTTGTTGTCTTAAATAATATGGTGTCATATAAGCAAACCCAGATTTATTCTCCCCTGCATTTAAATAAGGCTGATAATTATTATATTGACCAGTTCTATCACTTGAGGCAAGAAAAGCAATAGTTTGCCCTTTTACAGATTTAAATGCAGGCAGATAAGCATCGTAACTATTTAATCCTGCTCCTGAATGTAGAATCGCTGCTTCATTTAAAATATTTTGAGTTTGAATTAGTGCAGGTTCCATGTAATCCAGAATATGGTTATTTGCAAGCGAGACAACATCAATCCCAGCATAGATTAGACCACTGACATTTTCAGGAGAAGAACGAAAAATTACACTTTTAGTCGGATGAGGGAATCCTTGGTTTGAAAGAGGAATTTCTAAATTAGCGATTGTGACATCTGCTGCAAGACCCAAGATATCCAAGGTAGGTTCAAACAATGCTTCTACACCTTGAGTGGTAATAATTCCATCAATATCTTCAAAACGTCTTCCCATCATAATATCGCCAACAAAGTTTAGAGTGATTGGGAAGGAAGAATTACCTTGATCTAACTGAATAGAAGTGGTTGCAAAACCTTGTTTACCGGTCTCATCTTCAACGATCAACATCACAGAATATTCATGGTCATCTTCAACAAAATAATCATGCGATGGATTAGGCTCATTTGAGGATTGTCCGTCTCCAAATTCCCAGTGATATAGGAAATAATAGGAATCAGTATCCTGGACAACCGATTCAAATGAAACTGATACCATTTCAATATTATTGTTACTGCGAATATTCCCAAGATTATAGTTAATCGATACTAAGGGCGGAATAGGTAGATCTGGTGTTAGATCACGTATCATGCTAAAATGTATACCTCCAGGTACACTATTAGTATCATCATGATCATTGATAAAATGAATTTCATTAATTATTGAAAGGGTATCATACCAAGCCAACCAATCATTACCAATGGGGAATCTATAAGAATACCATGAGCCATGTGGGTTTACACCCTGATAAACTGGAATCCATTCTTCAATATTTAAGGTTTCCAACCCTGAGAATGAATATCTGATATTATTATCTATATTTGCGAAACCAATTCCTTGGATCTCTGATATACTGTCAATCCTAACAAATACTTGAAGCACTGTAGATGTGTCTAGCGCAAAAGGGTCAATCTGAATTGATTTCCAAGTATTACCAAAGAGTGCAAGAGTAGGGCTATTCCCGGGTATTGTATTATTGGTATCAATAATGAAACTTTGTTCATCGACATCTTCATTAAAGATACTTTGTATAGGGAGGGTATTATTGAAAAATAGAAGCGTGTCAGGAGAACTGTGTCCTGGCAATAGATTAGAAACGGATTTAGACCAAGGTCCAGTGTTATCGAAATAATCTGTTGCTCGAATTTGAAACCACCATGATTCAGTATTATTTAACCCCTCTAGGGTTTCGTGGTCCCTGCGCATAAATTGTAACATTTCATAATCACTAAGGTCAAAAAGGAGCGGGTTATTAAATGAAGTGTCAGTGTCTGCCTTAATCTGGAAAGATTTAAAATTGGTATCATAAACCGGAGACCAGTTGAGGTAAACTTGATCAGAATTATCAACATTATATGCCATAATTGATTCGATTGAGTCAGGTGATGTTATGTCGGGTATTGTCTCCCAGTGGCTTAGGTAATTTTCAATTGCATCGATAAAGGGTTGGTAATATTCAATAATCATAGAAAAATTATGAAATCCAATAGGGAATAAACCATTGTTATACAGTGTGTCGTCTGGGAGTTCAATATTATCAAATAACATAGGTTTTTCATCAAGTTCAATATGTATCCAAGGCTCGTATACTGAATAGTTACTTACTTGAGATTGTAAATCAAGCATTTGAATACCAGTGGGTGATCCCCTTAACTCTGATGCTAGTGTGATTGAAAATTCATCCTCTCCATTATCATACATACAATAATCATCATAGAATACTTCATAATAATCTGTTACGTGTAAAGGATTGGGATTACTAAACTGATATGCTTCTATGGGGTATTCAGAGGTAAAATTTATAATATCAAAATGGTTACCTGAAATGTCTCTTATGGGTTTTGTGGTTAATGAATTTTGAGCACCGGCTGCCATTATGACTGATTTACGAGGTAGATGTGTAGCATTATCAAAACTATGGATAGCAAATATTAGAGGCCAATGCGGATGCAAACCAATAAGTGGCTGAGTAATTGATTCTTGAAATTTTTGAAATACTGTATGTGGATATCGAGAAGGATCTGAAATTGATTTACTGTTAGAGTAATTGCCTATTTCACTCCATGCGACTTCACGACCTGCACTGGCGATCATAAAGCCAAAAGCATCTGTATGGATAAAAATTTTAAGGGCTATATACGGTGAAATAAAATCATCGCATGGATGAGGAACTTGTATAACCACCTGTTCTCTATTTGCAGAGGGGTTTATAATATACATTCCCCAGCTATTTTTAAAGCTACCAATAACATCATCATCATCATTATCAGGAGCATTTAAATCAATATAAGTTGTATCCAATTGTTCTCTTATAATATGGTAAATTTTATTTATTGATGTATCTTCAAAAATAACTAGTTCATAAAAAAAAGATCCAATGGAATCTTGGAGCAAAGAATCAACAAGCGTTGTATCACCTATAACAAAATTATCAAAGATTGATTCCCAATAATTAAGCGTCTCTGAATTTTCTGTTAAAATTCTGTGTTCACCAAAACCATTAGTTTGTGTATCAAGCCAGGGTGGGCCATAATCATTAAAGCCATCACTAGCGATACCTTCTGTTGTATGGCTTACCCAATTATCATATGCTGTGCCGGGTGAAAATCCTCCGAAGAATTCTGTTAAAATTCCTCTTTCGTGTTTAATCTCAGCGAAACTGGTGGTAATAACAAAAAAATTTAATAGAACGTATTTCAACTATATTTCATATTTATAGTGATTGAAAAATATAGAAAAAAATAATCCAGAAATAATAAAGTTATTTTAGGTATACTAGTTTTTTGACCTTACTCGGAACCGCCGATTGAAGTTGCACAAAATAAATTCCCGTGCTTACTTCTTGTCCTAGTTGATCCCTTCCATCCCAGGAAATAGAATTTTCCCCTAATTCAAAATTTTGAAGCGAGGTCTTTTTTATTATTTTCCCAAGTAAATTATAAATAATAATTGATGAATTAATATTTGATGAAAGTTGGAAAGGAATTTTTATAGATCCATTGAATGGGTTGGGATAGGCAGTTAGAAGAGTGCTCTTGTTAGGTAAGAAATTCTTTGGTGGTTCCGAAGATAGATAAGATGAATTTTGTGATCCTGGTGTACCATAATTATTTGAACTAGCCCAAGAGCTAGCCAGGGAATTATCCCAAAATGGATTAATCAGCTCAAGGGTTGCTCCATCCCCATCTGGTTCTATAGGCCAAGGGTCACTATCATCGTACCTTATAGAATCAATTAGAGTTCCGATATTATCATAGATTCTTACATCATCACCACCACCACTTAACCCAAAATCAAAGGGACCAATCACTGAAATTATGTTTGGGAATTGGGATGAAAAAAGCTGAATATCTTGCACAAGTATAATAAACCCAGAACTATCAATGATTGTTTCTTCAGGTAGAGTGTATATATGATTATTATCATCATCCTTCATAGTCCACCCTGAAAGATCCAAATTAGTTTCGCCAGGATTAAACAATTCAACCCAATCTCCAGAGTCATAGTCATCATTAGAATTATAATTTATTTCGTTAATTACAACTGTACCTGGACTTAATTCAGTAGTTGAAAACACTGCAGTTAAAGAGAATGGATCTGTTATATCGATATTTAGCATATTGGTTGAATCAGGAAATTCCAGCCAGTGACTAAATTGATATCCATCATTTTGTTTTGCAGTTAAACGAATTGGGATGGTTGGGAAATAATAGCCTACCCAGCCTGATTCATTTATTTCTAATGTATTTAATTTGATTGAACCAGCATTTTCTGGAACGATATTTAATTCCACTTGCGCTAAATTTGGTAAATCAAACTTATTTTGAAGATGATTAATTGCATATGTCCGTCTATTATTCCCAAAATTTTCCATTACTTCTAGTCTCCACTCCCAATTGACTGTGGAATTGGGCCAATTGCCGTCGTTGTACCATCTGTTTCTATGAACAGGGATTATATCTTCAATTTGCCCTGATATTGAATCAAGGTGATTGAGTAAAAATTCTGGTTGAAAAACGGTATTCAGCATATCGCAGTAAATATTGACAAATTGGTTTTTAAAATTTTCATTTTCTATTAGTTTTCTAAAAACAAAGGTACTCCAGGGTGGATTTGGCCATCCTGGTGCATCATCAACTAGAGCAAAATTCAATGTGTTAAAAGTATATGCAGAAGGGTCCCAGATCCCGAATCCAAAATCTGTATCATATAGTATCCACCGCCATTTCCCACCCACTCTATGATCTCTCCAGAATTTGATATTATTTCCTGGCCAGTCACGATTATCTATAAATATCTGAAATGCCTGATAGCTAAAGTAAGATTCTATATCGATCCAATTCTCCAATGCATTTTGCACTAAAGGGTCATTCATTTCTTGTGTATCGAGGTAGTTCATTAGAATTTGATAATCAGCGTTAGTTCCATGGATTATATTGCGGTCATATATACCTTCAATATCTAATAGATCAATATGTTCGCTTGAGACTGTATGATTTGACGCAATGAAGTGTTCATTAACTTTTTCTCTGATATTTTGTATTCCCCAAAATTCACCATTAATATAGAGTATTGCTGGTCTATATTTCTGATGATCAATGTCAAGGTCTTTTGCAAGGCTGGTAATAAAACCATCTCTTAGCATAGTTGACTCCCAATCATTACCCGAATTTCTTAATACGAAAGCTTCATAGCTATTGATTGATGCATCTGGGAATAGTGAGTAATCAAAACTGCTAGGGCCAATATAACTTCTTGAAAATATAGAAATTGATTTTTGAGGAAATGCTCTACTCCAACCACCAAAAATTTTTGCACCTGCATCAGCTGAATAATTTGAACCATCAGTTTCTAAAATTTCAAAATGGATAGGGCGTTCCCAATCTTCCCAGAAATTTGCTCCAAAATAAGGGAAATCCCATTCAGCATTTGGTCCCATTACATACATTCCAGTATCTTCATCGAAAAAACTGTTTGGATCTGTAGTTAGAAAAATTTTTGGAAGACTACTCAACTCATCTATTTCCATAATATAAGTTTTGGTTTTTATATCTGATGGAACCCATTCATCTAAAAATGAACGAGCTCTAATAACAGTATTAGAATTTATTGTAATAGGATTTTCGTATTGGGTATCATTAACTGTTGGTTTAGTGCCATCAGTTGTAAAATAAATAATAGCGAGTTCATCTGTACTAGATATTTCTATTGTTATTTGATTGCTGTCATAGAATCCAGACTCTAATGAAAAATCGGGTAGCGATAAAGCGCCAAGGTAGGGTGGGTTGGTATTTGATTCACCAGGAGTGGGATCAGAAAACAGAGCCCAGTTATTTCCTTCTAATTCTCTCCCGATAGACATATTTGTTTCTAATGCACTAGTATAAATTGAATCTAAAATTATTTCATTTTCATCACTCAATACTATATCCTCACCATTTGAATTGATTTTAAAATTTGTGTGCAAAAATGAGTTTGGTAACCCCATTAATTCATTTGGGATATTTGTGTTATCTATTGTTGTGTTATATCCTAGGGTAAGAAAAGGGATACAGCTTAAATCTGATGAAGAGGTACTATAGTTATGAACTTCAATTCCTATAGTATTTATTCCTGCAATAATTGGAAATTCTTCAAGGTTGATAATAATCTGCTCTGGGAAACCTCCAGAATAAATCTCGGCTTCATGAAGCGCGGTTGTTGTTTCATTATAATCAATAGAGGAGCCTATTGCGCCTAGATTTCTGCGTGAGAATTCAACTCCATTAAGATAGGCAATATATCCATCATCATAATCTATATGAAATAAAGCTTTAATGATAATTGATGGATCGTTGATATTAAAGTTTTTTCTGACGAAAACAGCGGTAGTTTGCCCAGTCTCAGTATTATCATCATTATCACCATAACCAAACCCACTATTTCCTAATGGCCAGAAACTGATATCTGTATCCGGGAATTCCCAGTCTGAGATGGGTTCACTATTCCCAACCCAGTAGGACCATTCGTCACCCCAATCAATTATTGCATCCCAGTGGCTTACAATATCAGTTCGATCTTTATCTGAAGCAAATATGATGAGATATTCATTTGGTCCGATTATAATTGAAGGGAAAATCCATTTTTGTAGATCACCAGGATCATCGGTAATCCCAAATCCTAAAAGATTTAATGATTCCATTCCGGGGTTATATATTTCTATCCAGTCTGGTGTCTCTCCATCTTCATCAAATAATATGTCACCATTGCTTGAAACAATTTCATTTAGTTGTATCGTTTGTCCAATTAAATATTTAATTAAAAATATGATTATAATAAGTATGTTTCGCATAGTATCTCACCCTTGTGGGGTAATATTTTGAATTTAAAATGAAAGAAAATGGGAAAACCCATAATAAATTGGTATTTTAAAATACTCCCATTATAAAACACTATACAATTATATATGACAGGTTTTACTATTATTAGTTTTATTTTAGCAACGGGTACTGTCGCATACCTAACCTATGTTATTGTAATAGGTATGAAAAAATCAGACAGTGCAACTGAAGAGTATTTTACTGGAGGGAGGGCGCTTACTTGGCCTGTAGTCGCAGGTTCTCTTTTACTTACAAATATTTCGACGGAGCAATTGGTTGGCTTGAATGGTGATGTGTTTGGAGATAAGGCACTAGTTGGTGTGGCTTGGGAGGCTTTGGCAGCTTTTGCAATGATTGCTACAGCCTTAGTTTTTTTACCACGATATTTAGAAAGTGGTTTTACAACAACTCCTGCTTTTTTAGAAAAACGATTTGATAAAACAACTCGTTCAATGGTCTCTGGTTTATTTCTTTTTGGCTATGTAACGGTACTCCTCCCAGTAGTTTTATATACTGGTTCCTTGGCATTAAAAGGTATGTTTTCGCTTGATTTTCCATTGTATACCATTGTTGCTACTATAGGTATCTTGGGTAGTTCATATGCTATTTTAGGCGGATTAAAGTCGGTTGCTGTAAGTGATACAATTAATGGATTAGGGTTATTAATTGGCGGATTAGCAATTCCAATTTTGGCTCTTATAAAACTGGGTGATGGTTCATTATTAAATGGTATTTCAACTATCTTTCAAAGTAATCCTGAATACCTCTCAGTATTAACTCAAACTAATGTAGATGACAAAATTGTGACCGTCCCATGGCCAACATTATTTTCAGGAATGATGTTTATTCAGGTTTTTTATTGGTCAACAAATCAAGTTATTGTTCAACGTGCAATGGCTGCAAAATCACTAGAAGATGGACAGAAAGGGGTGCTGTTTGCATCTGCCATGAAACTTGTTGGTCCTGTTATGCTTTGTTTACCTGGGATTATTGCACTGCATATGACTGATATGATCAGTATTACAAAACAAGATCAGGTATATGGAGCTGTTGTGCGCCATGTATTGCCTGATTGGTCTATTGGTTTATTTGCAGCTGTTCTTCTTGGTTCAATTTTAAGCTCATTTAATAGCGCATTAAATAGTGCGTCGACATTATTTAGCCTTCAGTTTTATAAGGGTTACATAAATAAAAACGCTAGGGAAAAAGATATAGTTATTGCTGGAAAAAAATTTGGATTTATCCTTGCTATTTTATCAATAGCTATTGCCCCTCAATTAGAGAAAATGGAATCTATTTTTACGTACTTGCAAAAAGTGAATGGGCTATATAGTGTACCAATTATAGGAATTTTTCTTTTAGGTATAACAACAAAATATATACCTGCCTTTGCTGCTAAACTTGGAATGATAATTGGAGTATTAGTATATGCTTTCTTTTCTTTTATTAATATAAAAAATGTACCAGAATTTTTTGCAGATGGGAATGGAGAATTGCACTGGCTGCATGGCTATTTTATTAGTTTTGTAATATCTATAGGAGTAATGCTTATTGTAGGATACTTACAACCAAAATCCGAAATAGAAATTGCAGAGAGTGATAAAAAAGATAAACCACCAGTTGATATGACTCCTTGGAAACATGCAAAAACTGTATCATACTTAATTATTATGACCACAGTGGGTATGTATTTATTTTTATCTATAGCTGCAAGATAGTCTAAACTAGATTGTCTATTGTTTTAGATTAATCTCAGAATATTGGGCTTTGGTTAATTGATTGTTATCATGAGACAGAGTAGCTATCCCGACATAGAATGAGTTGCGCCATTTTGTAATATCTAATTCGCCTAATTTATCCCATAGGTTATTACTAAATACAAAAAATTCAACCATGTTTTTGGATTTTTCAATTTTTAATCTAGCATTTCCCCAATCAATCTTTTGACCTGATAAGGCTTTCATTATTTCGCCATTTTTAATTCTATAACCAAACTCTGTATTACCACTTGGGAATATATTTACTATCCCATGAGCAGAATTTTTGTTGAGGCTTTTTCGAATCATTATTCCGGCTTTTGCATACTGGTGAGTATTATAAAGTGAATCTACTTTGATGGTAAAGGTGAAGTCTTCTTTTATTTTTTGATAAGCAAAACGAAATTGATCATTTGCATTCCATATATCATCGCCACCTCCATAAAATGACCAATTGTTTTTATTGATTTTTTGCCCTCCTTTTAAAGGCCTTCCGATATCTATAACTTTCCAAGCGAACGGGAGGGGATCTTTACTTGGAGGTGCAATTATTGATGGTGGTTTTGGAGGTAAATCATCTAACATACTAGGCTTATTCCTTGTAGTTAACCAAAACTGTAAGTCTTTATCTATTTCAATTTCTATTGTTCCAAAAGAAACAAACCAATCACGTATTTCATTATAAGAAGCGGTCTTTAAATCTACATCTATAAGGTTTTTTGCATTGGTAACCATACCCCAAGTTCCATCTCCAACTCCCCCAGTTGCATCGAG
>CAZEER010000056.1:0-5931 GCA_964511215.1 uncultured bacterium
GATGGAACCACCACTGCTACAGTTTTAGCTCAATCCATAGTGAATGAAGGGTTAAAAAATGTTACAGCTGGTGCAAACCCAATGTCGATAAAGAGAGGGATTGATGCAGCAAGAGATACGGTTGTAGAAGCAATTAAAGGACAATCAAAAGATTTACCTGATAGTCAGCAAATTGCACAGGTTGCAACCATATCTGCTAACGATGATAAAGAGGTAGGAGATAAAATTGCAGAAGCAATGGAAAAAGTTGGAAAGGATGGTGTGATAACGGTAGAGGAATCAAAAACAGCAGAAACGTTTTTGGAAACTGTTGAAGGGATGCAGTTCGATCGTGGTTATTTATCACCTTACTTTGTTACGAATTCTGAATCAATGGATGCAGAAATGGAAGATCCCTATATACTAATTCATGATAAAAAGATTAGTAATATGAAAGACCTTCTTCCACTTTTGGAAAAAGTAGTACAAACTGGGAAGCCTGTTGTAATCATTGCAGAAGATATTGAAGGTGAAGCGCTTGCTACTCTTGTTGTAAATAAGCTTAGAGGTACTTTTAAAGTATTAGCTGTTAAGGCACCGGGTTTTGGTGATCGCCGAAAAGCAATGTTGGAAGATATTGCAGTTTTAACTGGTGGCACTGTTATATCTGAAGATGCTGGTTATAAACTTGAGAATGCGAATATTGATTATCTTGGTACATGCAAAAGAGTAGTCTCGGATAAAGATAACACTACTATTGTTGATGGTGGTGGTAGTGTTGATGCAATAACAGCACGAATTAATGAGATTAAGGTTCAAGTTGAAAAGACTACTTCTGACTATGATAAAGAAAAACTTCAAGAAAGGTTAGCTAAACTTTCAGGTGGTGTTGCAGTTATTAATGTTGGAGCCGCTACTGAAGTTGAAATGAAAGAAAAAAAGGCTAGAGTTGAAGATGCGCTTCATGCTACTAGGGCTGCTGTTGAAGAGGGGATAGTTCCTGGAGGAGGAGTTGCACTTCTTAGATCTTTACCTGCACTTGATAAGGTTAAAGTTGATGATGAACAGCAGGTTGGTGTTGATATTATGCGTAGAGCCTTAGAAGAGCCAATAAGGCAAATTGCTAGAAATGCTGGTGCAGAGTCTTCCATTGTTGTTCAAAATGTTAGAGATAAGAAAGGCGACCATGGTTATGATGCTCGTAATGATAATTATGTGAAAATGTTTGATGCTGGTATTATTGACCCTGCAAAAGTTGCAAGAGTTGCTGTTGAGAATGCAGCTTCAATCGCAGGTATGATACTGACAACAGAGGCAGCAATAACTGAAATACCTGAAGACGAGAAAATGCCACCAATGCCAGATCCTGGAATGGGTGGAATGGGTGGAATGGGTGGAATGGGTGGAATGATGTAGTGATTTAACTAATTAAATCAATCAAAAAAAGCCTCGGAGTTATTCGGGGCTTTTTTATTTATAATGAAAGTAGTAGACTAATTTTAGGTACCGTAAATTTTATTATGACACAAAGGGAAACCACTCCAAAACGCTTTTTTATAATTGATGGTTATGCTTTATTATTTAGAGCACATTTTGCATTAATACGTAACCCACTAGTAACCAGCTATGGTTTAAATACCAGTGCTTTATTTGGTTTTGTCAATCAAATATTTAAATTAATTCGGAATGAAAAACCAGACTACATAGTCTGTGCTTTTGATTCTAAAGGAAAGACATTTCGCCATGACATATATAAAGATTATAAAGCCAATCGTCCAGAAATGCCTGATGATCTTCAAGCTCAACTTCCACATTTATGGGATATACTAAAAGCGTTGAATTTGCCTGTTGTAAAAAAAACTGGTGTGGAAGCAGATGATATTATTGGAACCTTAGTAGCAGAGGCGGAAAAATACGGCTTGGTAAGTTATATTGTAAGTGGAGATAAAGATTTTATGCAATTAATTAATGATAAAATATTCCTCTATGCACCAGGTACAAAGAAATCTCCAGTACCAATTATTTATGATTCAAAAAAAGTAATGGATAGATGGGGAGTTCCCCCCGAAAAATTTATTGATTTATTAGGTTTAATGGGAGATAGCTCAGACAATATTCCTGGCGTTGCAGGAGTAGGTGAGAAAACTGCTGTGAAATTAATTAAGGAATATGGATCACTTGAAGGCGCACTAGAAAATGCGGAATTAGTCAAGAACAAACGAGCACAAAATGGTTTAAAAGATGGAATTGAAAATGCAATCTTAAGTAAAAAACTGGCTACTATACTATTAGATGTTGAGTTACAATATTGTATAAATGATTTAAAGGCCAAATCTATAGATATTATTTCTTGCGAAGAAAAATTTAAAGAGTTGGAATTTCATGCTTTAATTAAACTACTTGATAATGGAAAAAATGATGGTGATAAACCAATTAAAACAGATAAGCCTCAAAAGGATTATAAAATTGTTCTTGATATAGAAAATTTAGATAAATTGATTCAAAAACTCAGCAGGGCAGAAAGAATATCTATAAACCTAAATACGACTTGTTCTAAACCCATGGAAGCTGAAATTGTGGGTATTAGTTTTTCTATTAAATCTAATGAAGGATGGTATATACCACTTATTTATCCTGAAAAGAAAAAAAATAACTTTGCAGATGATGATTTAAAATTTGTTTTAAATAGACTTAAGAGAATTTTTGAAGATGAATCAAAATTCAAAACTGCTAAGAATATAAAGTACTGTGCCCAAATATTAAAAAGATTTGGCATAATTTTAGAAGATGTAACATTTGATATTACAATTGCATCTCATTTGTTAAACCCTCTTGCAAACTCTACAACATTAAGTACACTAAGTATGGAATATTTCAATTATGAAATGATTACCATTGATGAATTGATAGGTAAAGGAAAAAATAAGTATACAATGGATCAAGTACCATTGAAAGAATTAGCATTTTACTCTATGGAATATGCGGATATCCTGTTGCAGTTGACAGATTCATTAAATAAGAAACTTAGAGATAATGGATTAATTGAATATTTTTATAAGATTGAAATGCCTCTTTTATTTGTCCTAATGGAAATGGAATACTATGGTGCATATGTTGCTCCTGATTTACTAAAAAGTATGTCGGATGAAACAGGTGACAAACTTGACAGCCTAATCTCCTCTATTTATTCATTAGCAGGAACTGAGTTTAATATTAATTCAACACAACAATTAGCAAATATCCTTTTTGATAATTTAAAATTACCTCAAATTAAAAAACGAAGTACAGCAGAGAATGTTTTAAGACAACTTCAATCTAACCACGATATCCCTAAACTAGTTTTAGAATATCGAAAATATAATAAATTAAAAAATACCTACCTTGATTCCCTGCCAGTACTTATTAATAAAGAAACAAATCGAATTCACTCAACTTTCAATCAAACTATTGCTGCTACAGGTCGATTAACAAGTACTAATCCTAATTTTCAAAATATACCTATTAGAACAGATGAAGGGAAAGAAATCCGTAAAGCTTTTAGACCGCAATTTGATGATTGGAAAATATTTTCATTTGATTATTCACAAATAGAACTAAGAATAATGGCACACTTTAGCAAAGATATTGGACTGATAAATGCATTTAAAAATAATGAAGATATACATTCTAGAACTGCAAGCAATGTCTTTAATATACCTATTGATTCAATTACGGAAGCAATGAGACGTACAGCAAAAGTTGTGAACTTTGGAATAATGTATGGTGCGGGACCATTTCGCATGAGTCAGGAACTCGGTATAACACGAAAAGAAGCTATAGAAATTATAGAATCGTATTTTATACAATATCCAGGTATTAAAAACTATATTTCTTCAACTTTAGAAACAGCGCGGAAATTTAAATATGTTGAAACAATTCAGGGACGACGTAGGCCAGTATGGGATGCTGATTCTGAAAATATTCTTAGACGACAAGCTGCTGAAAGAATGGCTATTAATATGCCAATTCAAGGTTCAGCAGCTGAAATGATTAAATTGGCCATGATTGGAATAAACACTGAATTAGAAAAACAAAATTATAAATCAAAATTAATACTCCAAATACATGATGAATTATTATTCGAATATCCTGTAGATGAAGAAAAATCTCTTTTAAAATTGGTGGTTGATAAAATGGAGAATGCTATGCAGTTATCTATACCTATTGTTGTAGACTACGGGAATGGATACTCATGGTATGATGCACATTAAACTATAATATGGAAGCAAGTATAACATTAAAGAAAGTTGGAAAGTTGATTGGAGAGAAAACAATCCTTGCTGGACTTTCGTTTGGTATAGAACGTGGCAGTTTAGTTGCAATTGTTGGAGTTAATGATTCAGGGAAATCAATTCTACTTAAATTATTGTCTGGATATGAGAATCCAGACTATGGACAAGTTTTTATTCATGGATTGGATATGGAAAAGCGAAGAAATCAAACACGGAAATTGATAGGCTATGTGCCATACGAAAACGATTTAGATCCATGGATGACTGTTGAGCAGAATATTCGTTTTAATGCAAACCTATACTCTATTGATGAAGATGTATGCACAAAAAGATTAGACAAATACTCTTCCTTTTTAAATATTAAACCATATTTGAATGAATACACCTTTAAAATATCAGGAGGTATACAGAAAAAAACGATGTTAATAAGAAGCCTTATCCATGACCCCGATATATTAATTATTGATGAACCAACTGGGTATATGGATGCTGAATCTATGAGATTAACATGGGACCTTTTGAAGAAATTAAAAGGAGAAAAATCAATTATTTATGTCAGTAATTCTTTACACGAAATTGAGCAAGCTCATGATCGGATTTTAGTATTTCATGAAGGGCGTATTCTTATGGATGGACATTTAGATAAATTATTGAAAAGCACTATGGATTATCATCAGTTTCAGATAGAATTTGAAAATCTTACAGATGATTTGTATAAGAAGTTAAAAAAGATATCTACAATTGTTTCACCAAATCGTTTAGATAATATTTTTCATTTTTATGGAAGAACAAGATCTGTTTTTTTTGATGTTATTGCTGTTGCATCCGGTGAAATGATGATTGATTTAAATGTTAAAAAATTAGGTCTTAGAGACTTGTTAGATTCTGAATTTGCGGGCAAAGGTTTAGAGTGATTAAGGCACTTATAATTAGGCGTTTTTGGTTATGGAGGAATAGGTTGTTTTCGAACTTGTTTAACTCTTTTCTTTTACCAATGCTCTTATTTTGCTTGATATGTTTACCTTTAAAAAATATTATTAGATTTAGTCTTTCAGGTATTGCTTATGATGAATGGGTATTTTCTGGATTGGTATTTATTATTGGATCAATTTATCTTTTCCCAACTTTATATCAAGAATATTTTGAACAACGAATACATAAGAAAGTATTAATAAATATTGCTCTAGCACCTTTCAGTAAAATGAAAATAATACTGCATACCCTGCTAGTCTCAATATTAGAAGCACTGATAATGATTTTTGTTGCGGTATTAATATATACTAGTTTTGTATCAGTCCCATTTACTATGTTGAGTATGATATTTATACTTTTTTCCCTTGTAATCCATTTATTTTTGTTTGGTAATCTATATATTTCTATTTCATTGTTGGTTGATACAGTTACTATTATGATGTTATCTAGTTCAATAATATTCATTTACATTATATTTGGTTTAGGTCTCATTATTGAATTTCCATTCTTCCCTCCAGATATTGAATTTATTCTAAATAAAATACCGATGGCTCTTCCTTTTCAAACTTATCAGAAATATTATGCTACTGGTTTTATTGATTGGTCAGTACTTGCAATTTTAGTCATAATAATTTATTTGTGGATTCTTTTTAATAGTTATTTGTTAAAATGGAGACTACGGCAATGAGAGTTGATATATTAAGAGCAA
>CAZEER010000056.1:6031-15131 GCA_964511215.1 uncultured bacterium
TAATGATTGCTCCCAAAGCATATATCCATTCAAATAGACTTAAAAAAAATATTTTAAAAATTGGCAAGTTTGTAGGCAATAAAAATCTAATGATAGTTGTCAAAGCAAATGGTTATGGACACGATGCACTGAAAGTTGCATCATATTTGTCAAATGATTCTCAAATAATTTTTTGCGTATTTACAATTAAGGAAGCTCTAGAACTCAGGCAAGGTGGAATAAAAAATGATATACTTATATTTTCAAGATTGCAACCTGAATGGCTTACAATTGCCGCTGAAAATAATTTATGGGTGAATGCATCTCATATTGAAGATTTGAATATTCTAAATAAATTTTTTAAAAAAAATAACACATGTCCTAAAATTCATTTAAAATTTGATACTGGCATGACAAGATTGGGATTTGATATAATCAATAGTAATAAAATATTTCAATATATTTCTAGCCATGCTGCTCTGCCGATTGAAGGAGTCTACTCACATTTTTCTACAGCTGATGAAGGCGATTTGTCTTATGCTGAATCTCAATTAAGTAAATTTAAAAAAGTTATAAAAAAAGGTGAGAAATATGGTATTAATTTTAAATATATCCATTGTTCTAATAGTGGAGCTATATTGAATCTACCTGATGCTATGTTTAATACAGTAAGAGTGGGCATCCTGGCATATGGTGTTGCACCATCTAGTGATGTGAAAATGAAGATTGATGTTGAACCGGTCATGAGTTTTTGTGGGCCGATTATTAATATTAGAAAGGTAAGCGCTAATACCCCAGTTAGCTATGGAGGTAAATATAAAACAAAAGAATGTTCAAATATTGGAGTAATACAGGCAGGATTTGCTGATGGATTTCCACGGCCTTGGTATCGAGATGGTTATGTGAGCTATAAAGGAAGTAAGTATAAAATAGCAGGTCGAGTTTGTATGGATCAGTTCATGGTGGATTTTAAAGATGTTAAGCCTCGAATCGGAGATGAAGTATTGATATTTGGTAAAAAAGATTTGGACTACATTCCAATTGAGATTATTGCTAAATCTATTGACTCGACAGCTTACGTTTTATTAACAGCAATCCATGGAAGGACAGAACATATAATTATATAGGTTTTTATCGATGGTATTTACTTCCTTTTTTTATAGAGATTGCTCGAAATATTTGTTCACAAAGGAATAGAAGAGACATTTCATGGGGCATAGTCATTTTGGAAAATGATAAGATTTGGTTTGCTGATTTCTTAACTATTTTTGAATGGCCATCATGCTCTCCAATAAAAAATATGATTTGTTTATTTTGTTTAAATATCAAACTTGAAAAAGCTTTAGAATTTTGTTGTATTCCATTTTCTGAAAGGCAAATTGTAAAATAATTTGGACCAAAATATTTTTTTAATTTATCATTTAGCTTTCTCTTATTTGCTTTTTTCAAATTAATAATTTCAATAGGAATGTCTTTTGAAATCCACTTTAAATATTCTTTGATCTTCGACTGATATATTTTTTCTTTAGTATTTCCAATGACTACAATCTTTATTTTCATAATATGAAATATTTTTTAACAAAATTAATTGTTAAACTAAAAATAGATATTAGTTATTACGATGGTATATCAAAAAATAAATAGTATGTATATTATACCAAATGATAACTAGTATAATATTTAGGACGAAAGAGTTTGATTATTAAGAATCAGATGAAGTAGCTCGTACCCAAGAACGTCTATTTTGGAATGCTTCAATTTTTAAGTTTGCCCAATCTTCAACAATATCCTTGAGCTGTGATGACTCTTCTGGATGATCAGATAAATTAGAATCAATAAGATTTAATAATTGACCTTTACGCTCCTGTACCTGACCGTAAGTGGCAATCTCTTCATTAGATATTTCTTCTTTCTCCTCAACTATACGTTTTTTTTGTTTTTCAGCGGATAATCTTTTTTCTTGACTATTGTTAATCATCGCATATAGCATAACAGCAAGGATAACGATTAAAACGATTGTGTTAATATCCATTATAATTCTCCTTTAAGATTCATTTATGGTATAGTCATTTCAACAGGGATACCTAAAGGTCCTGTCCACCATAGTACAATGATTAAGGATAAAACAATTAATGCCGCAGGCCAGCCAAGAGTTGCCATACGAATAAAATCTTTACTTTGCAATTGGCCACTGGCATATACTATTGAACTTGCGGGTGTACCTATTACAAGCCAATATGCCATAGATGTAGAAATTGCTAAACCTACACCTACTAAAAGAGGATTGGTTCCAGAACTTTGTGCCATATCAAGCACAACAGGACCAATGACGGCAACTGTAGCTCCAGCGCTCATTAGATTAGTAAGAACTGCACCAATTACACACATAAGAATCACTAACCCTGTACCAGAATCAAGGCCTAAGGGAGCAACAAGAGACATAATTTGATCTGCAAACCAACTGGATGCACCAGTGTTTTTAAAAACAATTCCAAGGCTTATACAACCAGCATACAGCACTATGACACCCCAACTAACTTTGTCTTCATAATCCTTCCAGGATGTCAGTCCAAATAACATGTAGAGTACTGCTCCAGAAATTGCTATTCCTCCTAACCCTAAGGAAAATCCTAGTATATCTTTTACTAAAGATTTATCAGTAATCCATAGAAAAACAACTAGAGCCATGATTCCTGCAACCAATTTTTGTTGGTTTGTCATTGCACCATGTTTTTCCAAATCTTTTTTAAGTAATCCAACTGCTTCACTGAGGTCATTCACTTCTGGTTTAAATAAAAATGGCAATAGAAAAGCCATTACAGCCGACATAACAACAGTATACATAAAACCCATGGAAAGCCAACCCATGAAAGAGATATCGATATCCATATTTCCTAAGAATCCAATCATGAGGGCATTACGAGCACCGCCAGTTGGACTCATTGGGCCACCGATCATGCAACCGACTGCTATGCTAACCATCAATAAGGTACCAAGAGTAGGTGCGGGAGTTGATTTATTTGTTAAAGTATATAATGCCAAAGCAATTGGAACGTACATTGCAGCAACAGCGTGTTCACCTACAAAAGCTGTAGGTATAGCAGTGCCTAATAAAATACCTATTACAATTGACCGTGTTTTGGTGCCAGCCAGATTCACGACTAACATTCCTACTCGTTTATCGAGGCCATATTTTACAAGAGTTGCACCTAATGCAAGTGAACCTGCAATAAACCAGACTGCATCATGAGCATATGTTTTTGCTAATATTGATGGTGATGTGATTCCAAAAAATAATTGTACAAGACCAATTAAAAGTGCGACTGCTGGCATTGGTACAGCTTCTGTTGCAAAGAATACTACACAGGTTGCTAGTAAAGCCATGGTGAGCTTTATATGAATGGCCAAGTTATCACTATTACCAACAAAGCTTCTATGGGATTCACTAAGATTTGGAAAAATCTCTGTAGCTTTTTCTATCATTGATTGAGGTGTCGGAAGAATAAAACCAATTAGAAAAAAAATGATTATACCAATTCCAAGCCATTTGAAATCGGTTGTTTTGGCGAATCCGCCACTGTTATTGTTATTTGTGTCACTCATAATTGGTCCAAATGTGCCAAAGAAATATATTAAAAACAATAGTGCAACTTATTCTAGAGTTTCTTTTTTGTTTTAATTGACTTCCACCTAATTTTAAGAAGCAAACATGAGTATAATCCGCACCATAGTTTCATTATTCATTATTTTTCCTATTCAAATTGACGGGAAAGATACTACATTTACAAAATACAAATTTACTCAAATCATGTCAGTCCCGGATCTTTCATTTTTAGATAATGTATACACAGGTTTAGATATTTTACAGCAGATGGACTTTAAACCTTTAGAAAACAAATCTATTGCAATATTAACTAACCATACTGCTATTAATAGGAATGGTAAACATATTCTGGATCTTTTAAAAGATACTCAAGATATAAAAGTCTCCTTTATCCTATCGATGGAGCATGGGCTATGGGCCCTTGATGATAATCGTGCAAAAATGATTGGCAGGGATTATATAGATCCAATACATAATGCTCAAATTATAGATTTGCATAATACCTATTTGTACCCTCCTCACTGGGTGATGGATAGTATTGATTTAATTCTAGTTGATTTTCAAGATACTGGTAGCAGGTACACAACCTATTTAGCCACCTTGTCAAAAGTATTTGAATCTGCCTCGGATCACGAAGTTCCGATAATTTTATTAGATAGACCTAATCCTATACGTGGTGATATTGTGGATGGTCCAGTACCAAGGACGGAGTTCCAGTCTTTTGAATCTTATCATCTACTACCTATAAGACATGGACTTACTCTGGGAGAAATATGTATTATTATAAATGAAATGGGTTGGGCAAAAGATTCAAAAAGAGTAAAGTTAGTTATAGTCCCAATGGCAAACTGGGATAGAACAATGTGGTTTGATGATACAAAGCTAGTTTGGCGTAATCCATCACCATCATTAATTAATCTATCAAATCTACTGGCATATAACGGGATGGATCTTTTCAGAGGGAGTAATATGAACATTGGTTTTGGTACAAAAGTACCATACTTATTGGTTGGTGCACCATGGCTGGCAGTATCTTTCATTATTGAAAAGTTAAACGACCAGAATTTGCCAGGTGTTGAGTTTAAGGAAATTAATTATCGCCCAAGAGGATCTAGATATTATGCAAGAGTACCAAAATTTGATGGCGAAGCTTGTGGTGGTATTAAAATTGAAATTAAAGATAGAAATACTTTTAAACCAATTACTACAGCTACAACAATTTTAATTTTAATTCAACAACTTCACCCGCTTGAATTTCGATGGGAGGATAATAATTACATTGATAAACTTTTTGGAACAAAAGAATTAAGGATTATTGCAGCACAAAAGAAATCGCCAGATCATTTGCCTGCAATATGGTATCAAGATGTATACAAGTTTAATGAATTTAGAAAACCCTTTCTGATCTATAAATGAAGAAAAATTTTCTTTTTATGTTTTTTGGTATTGTAATTGGACAGACTCTACCAACAGTGCCCAACAATGTTTTTCGTTTATCAATAGGTGCCGATGTATCAAACCATAAATGGAATTTAGGTGAAAAGAAATTCTCATTGCATGGTATTGCCCTGCATTATTTTGACCCATACACTCATAATGATTCTTTACGATTTTCCTCTAATTTTGATTTATTTTATCCGGGTTCAGTTTATTTAGATTCATCAACAACTGTGGAAGCATGGCTTAATTCACTTAATGAAGAATATTCTATTTCATTACCAAATTTGGGTCCACAGAATATTGATACATCTTCAAGTATGTTATACAATGGTTTTTATTCAGAATACCGAGAAAGGAAAACTAATGGTAAAATAATAAAAATTGATTATGGAATGTCAAATGAAGTGACATTAAGTGCCACAATACCTTTCATGGATATGTATACTATAAACCAATCATTTTCTGATTATTCCATTAATCCAATCCAAGGTGCACAAGCATTGGTTAATTATCATCAGATTGTGAAAAATAATTATAATACATTTTTTAATTCTAGTTCATTTTCAAATTTGCCTGGAAAAATCCAAGATACGCTTGAAATGATATATAATATATATTACAAACCTGATATGGATACTCTTTATGGTGGAGATTATTCTGCTAATTGGGTTTTTCAATCTCAAGATGATCCTATAAACAACTTACTAATTGATCCGCGTTTTATCCCGAATGGTATTAATAAGGATTCTGTATCTCTAAGTGATTTAGTGAACTATTATTACCCAACACAGAAATCAAGTAATGGATATGGTGATATAAGCGTAGGTGTAACCATCCTTCTCAAGGGAGAACCTTCCTGGGCTATAGAGGAACCGGTTAATTCTTTATATGGACAAATTTCTTTAAGTATACCATTTGGGAAAACTATATCATCATATAAAGATAAAGGTGTTGGTAAAAAACAGTTTACTGAAGTTAACATGGGTTATGGTGTAAATCGTTGGAAAATAGGTTTTTATGGTAATAAGGAATTTAAAAGTAAAATGCAGGGTCGACTATTTGTTCAAAGTCACGTGCATTTTAGTACAGTAACAACCTTGAATACACCTGTATTGTTATTCTCAGGTGGTCACACACATCAAGATTCCATTCTTAGCTTAATAGGTAATACTTACAAATATAATAGGGGCACGGGTTTCTCAATGAAAGTTGGAGGGGAGTTTGAACCCAAAAAAAATAGATTACGATTTCTTGGAGAAATTTCTCCAGTCTATAAAGGTAAAGATAATTATTCATCAAAGGATCCTGTTTGGGATAATTGGATGGAAAATCAAATTGGTTCAAGTAACTATATCGATTTAAAATGTGAGATCTGGTTAATAAACTCTGTTTCAAAATATCGTTTTGGCCCCTATTCATTTGATTTATTTGCTGGATATAATACTACACTATTAGCAAATAATAATTATCTGGGGTGGAATGCTTATGCTGGTATAATAACATTTTACCAAGGATGGTAGATTCAATTGTTGGGCTATAGTAGACAAGCATGGAGCTGGGCATTTTATGATTGGGCAAATTCGGCATTCTCGACAACTGTAGTCGCTGGGTTTTTCCCAATATTTTTTGGAGCATACTGGGCAGATCCAACCGATGTAAATCAAAGCACATTGCAGCTTGGCATCGCTAATTCCATCGCTTCAATAATTATTGCATTAATTTCACCTATATTAGGTGCCATAGCTGATTGCGCATCTACCAAGAAAAAATTTTTAATTACCTTTGCTTTTTTAGGTATTTCAATGACTGGAGGATTATGGTTTATCAAACAAGGAGAATGGAAACTTGCTGTATTTGTTTATATAATGGCTTCTATTGGTTTTATGTCAGGAAATATTTTTTATGATTCTTTATTACCAAATGTGGCAAAGAGAAATTATTTAGATCATGTGTCCTCATTTGGTTATGCCCTTGGATATTTGGGTGGTGGAATATTATTTCTGATTAATGTATTAATGTATCTTAATCCAAGTTTATTTGGTATACCTGATGCTACAACCGCTGTTAAATTGTCATTCGTTTCAGTAGCATTTTGGTGGGCTATTTTTACTGTTCCGGTGTTACTATTTGTACCTGAACCCCAAAATAAAAAAGCTGTACCCTTGGGAAAAGCTTTGGTAAATGGTATAAAACAGGTTAAAAACACATTCAGGCATATACGTAAAATGAAAATTATTGGGACTTTTCTCTTGGCATATTGGTTGTACATTGATGGTGTAGATACTATTATAAAGATGGCTGTCAAGGCGGCTTCTTCACCAGAATATGGATTTGAAACATCAGACTTGATTATTGCATTATTAATGGTGCAATTCATTGCTTTTCCGTCGGCAATAATTTATAATAGGTTTGCGCAAAAGATTGGTACAAAAAATGCAGTATTTATTGCAATTGGTGGATATGCATTGGCAACTTTTTTAGGTTATTATATGACAGATCGTATTCATTTTTTTGGGCTAGCAGCGCTTATAGGAATATTCCAAGGTGGAATTCAAGCTTTAAGTAGGAGTTTATATGCTAGGCTGATACCAAAAAACATGGAAGCGGAATTTTTTGGGTTTTACAATATGTTAGGAAAGTTTGCATCAGTTATAGGACCTCTTTTAATGGGGTGGATTACTGTGGTAACTGGAAGTGTTAGGTTTGGTATTTTATCCATATTGATTCTATTCATTGCAGGGGGATTGCTTCTCAGAAAAGTAGATTTTGAAGAAGGAGAAAAAATTGCACTAGAATTTGGAGAAAATTAATTTCCTAAAATTGTTGTTTTAAAAAAGTTTTGTGATTTAACTTCATTGGAGATTAGGCCCCGTTGATATGGCGTGCTCTTCAGGGAAAGCAGTTTTCCGAGGGTTTCTCGACGGGGCCATTTATTATCAACGATTTAGATGTATATTATATTTCAAGAATAATTCTTATGATGGATTCTTTTATAACACGTTATTCCCAGCTTGTAATGCCTCAAGACGCGAATGTATTAGGAACACTTTTTGGAGGTCAGATGGTCTCCTGGATGGATATCTCCGCATCAAAGGCAGTCCATAGATTTCTAAAAGAAACTGATGCCGATGCTGCACTTACACGCGCGATAGATGCGATCGAATTTAAAGAGACTGTTCACGTTGGTGATTGGGTGAATTTTGAAGCATCAATTATTTCTACGGGGAATTCTTCAATTGTCATTCAGATTGATGCTTATAAAGAAACAAAAAATATTGAAAAAGTATTAGCTTGCACTGCAAAGTTTACTTTTGTTTCAGTAAAAAAAAATAAAAATGGGATATATAAAAAAATCAATCATAACCAATCTATTAGGTAAATAATATGTTTCATCCTCAAGATAATCTATCAAAAAATGCTCATATAGGTTCATTAAATCATTATCAAGAATTATATAATCAGTCTATCAAATCACCAGAAAAATTTTGGTCTGATATTGCAAACAGATTATATTGGGAAAAAACTTGGGATAAGGTGCGAGAGTTTGAATTCAAAGAAGGAGAAATCAAATGGTTTTTAGGTGGTAAACTAAATGCCTGTTACAATTGTATTGATCGTCATATCGATAATGGATATGGTAATGAAATTGCTTTAATTTGGGAAGGGAATGACCCTCACCAATCAAAAAAATATACATATAATAGTTTATTAAAGGAAGTAGCACAGTTTAGCAATGCCTTAAAGCATCTTGGTGTAAAGAAAGGTGATCGAGTGTGCCTCTATATGCAAATGATTCCTGAGTTGGCAATAGCAGTTTTAGCATGCGCACGCATAGGAGCAGTACACTCAGTTGTATTTGGAGCTTTTTCAAGTGATTCTTTGAGGGATCGAATCAATGACTCAAAGTGTAAGGTTCTTGTTACGCAGGATACAGGTGTTAGAGGTAATAAACAAAATATTCCTATGAAGACTAATGCTGATAATGCTGTAAGTCAGACTCCATCCATTGAACATGTAGTAGTCGTTCGTAGTACAGGAGAACATGTTACAATGAATACAATCCGTGATATTTGGTGG
>CAZEER010000057.1:0-7703 GCA_964511215.1 uncultured bacterium
AATGGCTGAAGTAGTTGCTAATACTGGAGTATCAAAAGATAAAGGATATCTATACTATCTAGGTAAAGATGGTAATGTTTGGCGTTCTCAAATGGCAAGGGCTGGTAAAGGCGGAGGCAATGCAACAAAGGTTGCTGATGCTGGTGTAACAAGAGAATCAGGATATCTCTACTTTATTGATAAAAATGGTAATGTTGCTCGTTCTCCAATGGCAAGAGGACGTAAGTAGTAATTTTAGTTATTTTTTATTAGAAAAAGGCTCTCTTTGTGGAGAGCCTTTTTTTTTATAGAACAATGTGTTAAGTTTAGTAAATTTGAATGGTGTTTAATATCAAGAATTCCTTGGTACTTCTGCGCCGTTAATTAAAACTATGAAGAAAACAATTATATATAGTATTACTCTTTTATTCCTTCTTCCTCTTAATGGAGATGATGGGTTACAATTATTTGGCTCAAAAAAAGGTAAAGAAAAAGAAAGTAATAGTAGTGGTAGCAACGCGCTCAGTAGTAATCAGAGGGATGAACCAACAGAAGATTATTCAAGTACTGAAATTACTTCTAGGAAGAATATTGAATCTGTAATTCCTGTAAAGCGTATTCCTGGTGGTTGGGTATTTCGTGATGAATTACTTGCTCCATGGGAATCGAATTTGCCTGCAGTACTTTCAATTATACCTGACACAACAGTTGAGGTGGTCTATCATGATGATAATAGAACTACACGGGAAGGTTTTGTGTTGCCAATAAAGCGTGCTTCTGTAGAATTTCAATATACATCGAGATTAACTCATGAACTGATTATGTTGGATTTTGTTAATGTAGATTTTATCTATAGTACCACTAATAATAATGATTCACATTTTATACTTGAAGGAATTGTTAAAAAAGTAAAATTAAAGGATACAGGTTTTCCCCAGTTAGCAGCTTCAGATATTATAAAACATAAAGTCCTTATGGAGTATGGTACTCCTAAAGAATTCGATGGTGTGTGGCATATATATGAAGATATTAATTCCACCTATAAAGTTCGTGAGTTAGATGAACGTAATTTAAAGGTAGAATTGAAAAGTCTTAAAGTTGTTGATAAATTAGAAAAAGCCATAGATGATACATATTCTAAGCAAGGAATTGAGTATAAAAAACGTTTAATGGTACAGGGTATTGATATTTAAATCCGTATTATTGATATACTGGATTAAAAAAAGGCCTTTTTTAGGCCTTTTTTTCTTTACATTAAGTACTACTATACTTTTTGGCCAAAAAGAATATGTGCCCTTGATTTCAGATATTCAAATTGTAGGAAACATAAAAACCCATCGTTCTATTTTAGAAAGAGAGATTCACCATCGTGTCAATATTTATTTAGATAGTACAATTGTACAAGAAGATAGGAATCGTTTGGATAATTTAGGACTATTTAGTGAGATTACTTGGAGAGTAGTACCTATTGAAGATGGAACTGCAATATTAATATTCACTGTTATTGAATCTATTTATTTTACTCCGCCTCTTGTATTTCCAACTTATAAAGAAGATACTGGATGGTCTATTGTTGGGTTATGGTACATCAATAATTTTAGGGGAATGGATCAATCATTTTCTTTAGGAGGAAGTATCGGTGGAGAAGATACCTACGGTCTTAATTTTTCAGATCCCTGGATGTTTGGAGATCATGTTTCGCTTTCCTTAAATGTAGGTAAAACATTTTACACTCATAGGTTTCTAGGTGAGGATATTGATATAAATAATATAGGTATTAAGGTGGGTAAATGGTTTGGAAAATCAATCAAAACATCAATAGGTGTTGATATAGAGTCAAAGACATTTTCAAAACAAGAAATTATGGCTGAATTCTTTTACCTTGCACCTAATGCAACAATAAAGTATGATACAAGAGATATTTTTTGGAATCCAGGGAAAGGGGTATTAGTGAGTCAAAGTATATATCATAAAGAGGGAATTTATCCAAAAGATTTTCGAATGACTAATTTGACTCAATCTTTCTCATGGTACCATGCACTTAATAATAAAGAAAAAAAACTTATTGTTGCTTTTAATGGTATTTTGAAAAATAAAATAGGTGATAGGGACAATTATTGGCTTGATTATTTTGGAAATTCATCTACAATACGTGGTTGGTCATTGCCAGATTCAAATCTTTATTTTTCAGGAAAGGAATTATTTAGATTTGGGCATGAATCAATTTATGGTTCTATTGAATTAAGACAGGAAGTTATACCTAAGCATGCTACTTCTATTGGTGCAGAATTAGGATTACTTATAGTCCTATTTGCTGATGTTGGTCTGATTTCAGACCAATGGAAGTACCTAAAAGATCAATTACCTATTTATGGTTTTGGTGCAGGTATACGTGTGCCATTTCCATTGATAGGCTCGATTAGATTTGATTATGGATGGGGATACAGAGGTGGAGAGTGGAATACTGGGGCTATACATTGGGCAATTGGTCAGAAATTTTAGAGGGTTTATGGAAGAGGATTTTCATTTGGTGCTAGTATACCGCCTGAAATAATTGTTTTTAATCCTTTTTCTACTGACATTCCAGTTGGTATTGTATCTGACTGCGGAATTAATAAGAAAAAACCAGAAGTAGGGTTTGGTGTTGTAGGTACAAATAAATGGTAATATGGTATTCCATCTGTACTTTTTGAGCTACCACTTATAAAAGCCATGGTCCATAATCCATTGCGAGGATATTGAATATAAACAGCACCTTCAAAAGCATCCATTGAACCAGTAGTAAAGGTATCTGTAATCTGTTTTAATGTAGTATAGATCATGTTTACAATAGGAACCTTTTTTACTATTTTTTCACCAATATTGAAAATTTTCCGACCTAAATAATTAGTTAATAACAAGCCGAGTATATAAATCAGAATGATGGTAAGAATTATTCCGAGTCCAGGGATATCTATACTAAACTGTTTTAATAATGGATCTGATATATCTTCTAGAGCAGTGAATAGAAATTTGATTACAATAAATGTAAAATAAAGGGGTAATAGTGTAGCAAGCCCTAGAAATAATTTTGATCTAAAATTTTGAATGATCGCATTCATAAGTAAGTAAAATTAATTGAGTTTTTATGATAATTAAAAGATACTAATTAGAGATAAAAAAATTTGAGTGCTCATGTTTTAGGAGAAATAATTTTTTATCAATGCCTCCACTATAACCACCTAAAGTCCTATTAGAAGAAATAACTCTATGACACGGTATGATTATTGGGATAGGGTTTTTTGCATTTGCTGTTCCAACAGCTCTTGTAGCATTATGGTTTTTTAATTCTACGGCAATTTTTTGATAAGATTTTGTTTGCCCAAACTTTATTTTTGATACTTGATTAAGTACACTTTGATAAAATGGTGGCATATTTAATTCAAAAGGTAAGGTGAAGGTTTTTCTCCCTGAATAAAAGTACTCATTTAGTTCTTTAATTGCCTGTGTAGTTACTGGATGCCATTTCTTTTTAGGTAGTTTTATGGTATTTCTTAGAGTGTTTAAGAATGTAATGCTTAATAAAGCCGTTGAGTTAGTACAAATTTCGAGGCATCCAATCGGTGAATCTATTATTGCAATATTATTCATTGATCTTAATATATAAAAAGCATATGATATTCATACTTTCTCCAAAAGTAAGAGAATTATTTATCAAGTTTTATTAAATCCATCCACATCATATGTCATATAAAATTAAAATAATCCATAAAAGGATAATAATCTATTGAGGTGTATAAAAAATGCCAATTTTAGAACAGCACTTAAATAAAATAGTTTATTTAGTTAATTTTTGTTATGATTTTGACATTCTAATTATGACGGGGCTTGCAACAAATATACTGGAATAAGTACCTATAATAACACCAATAATCATAGCAAAAGCAAAAGTGTGAATTACTTCACCTCCAAAAATAAATAAGATAAAAACCACAAAAAACGTGGTGAGAGATGTAACAATTGTACGGCTTAATGATTCATTGATGCTTTGATTGACAACAGAATTTAAGGGAGAATTTTTTTGGAGTTTAACATTCTCTCTAACTCTATCAAATATAACGATTGTATCATTTAGAGAATATCCAACGATTGTAAGAAATGCAGCAATAACTGCTAGGGATATTTCGTAATCAAGAATAGAAAACACCCCTACTGTAATTAAAACATCATGTGCTAAAGCTGCGATCGCCCCTACCGCATATTTAAACTCAAATCGAATTGATATATAAATTAATATTAATAATAATGCACTAATGATAGCCATAACTGCATCACCTCTTAATTCGGCTCCAATTTTAGGGCCTACCTTTTCTATAGATAAAACAAAATCAGTTTTATTTTGAGGAACTAGCTGTGGGTAAATTTGCGCCAATTTCTCAACAATTTTATTTGAAAATTTTTCAGGCTCATTATCTAAACTTGCTAATCGAATTGCAACATTTGATTCATCACCAAATTGTTTTATTTCGGCCTTACTAAAATCAAAATTTTGCCCTTCAATTATAACATTATCCATCGCAGAACGAATTTTGTTTATATCAATCGGCTCAATAAAATTTACTGCGACTAAAGTTCCTCCTTTGAAATCAATACTTAATTTTGGTCCGCCATTTACTACTAGTGAGATAAAACCTACAAGGATGAGTAGTAGAGATGCAAAACCCCCCAACCGAGAATGATTCATAAAATTAATATTTGTATCTTTGATAATTCTCATTTTAGATACTTAATGTAGTAATAGTTCTTTTTGTAACATATGCACTGAAAATTGTACGTGTAATATAAATTGCTGTAAACATACTTATTAAAATTCCCCAGAATAGTACAGTTGCAAATCCCTTGATTGGTCCTGTACCAAATTGATAGAGAACAAGAGAAGCAATCAAGGTAGTTAAATTGGCATCAATAATAGTAGTAATAGCGCGATCGTATCCGGCATCAATAGCTGCTTTTGGAGTCTTACCTTTTCGTAATTCCTCTCTTATACGCTCAAAAATAATTACATTGGCGTCTATAGACATTCCTACTGTTAAGATAAGTCCTGCAATACCTGGAAGAGTAAGTGTGGCTTGTAAGGAGGCAAGGATAGCAAGTACTAAGATGATATTCCAAATCAATGCAAAATTTGCTACAGTACCAGCAAGCTTGTAATAAGTAAACATAAAAATTAATACCACAATAAGTCCAAATATTACAGCTTGTGTTCCTTTGGTGATTGAATCTGCACCGAGACTAGGGCCAACAATCCTCTCTTCAATTATTTCTACTGGAGCGGGTAGCGCACCAGCTCTTAAAATAATTGCAATATCTTTTGCTTCATTTATATTTGCAAAACCCTCTATCTGAGTTCTTCCTCCAGGAATTTTTTCACGTATTGATGGCGCCATATGAACTTTTTTATCTAAAACAATAGCAATTCTTTCGCCTACATTAGCACCCGTTACGCGCGACCAAGTCCTGGAACCCTCACTGTTCATTGTTAACGAAACAACGGGCTGCCCGGCAGTGCCACCTCCCAATGAACCCAGATCTGCTCGAGCTTCTTCAACTATACCACCAGTTAATTCAGGTCTACTCTCAAGATAATAAAGACGATAAAATTTTTCATTTCCATCGGGATTTATTGATTGTGCTTCTTGGCTAAGAAGAAATTGGCCATTTGCATTATCTAACTTTTTTTGAACATCATCATTCTCTAGTAATTTTTTAAAAGAATAAATATTTTTTTCTTCTATACCTATATTACCAGGCAATGCTGTTAATAGGCTTGAAAATTGAGACTCCTTAAAAATATCATCAATATTATCTTGCACTGAAGCATCATTAGAAGATGTATTATTTTCATCAAAAAGTTCAGAGACAGGTGTCGCTTGATTTTCTACTTTTTCATCCAATCCAGTTTTATTTTGAGATGATTCATCGCTTCTTTCAGGGGTATCTATAATATCAGAACTAGTTTGAAAAACATTATCTAATTGGGCTATCATTTCATTTGTTAATGCATTATTTTTAACCAAATAAAATTCAAGTAAGGCTGTACTCTGCAAAAGCGCTCGAGCCCTTTCTGAATCTTGGATCCCAGCCAGCTCAACAACAATTCTATGCTGACCTTGTTTTTGAATTGTTGGTTCAGATACTCCAAACTGGTCGACCCGATTTTGTAAAATCTCAAGCACACGGTTGATAGCATCATCAGCTTCTTCTGATAATTTATTCATAATTTCATCTATAGATGCCCCATATTCATAGAAATAGCGTGAAAGTTTAATCCCATCAATTGCTACTTCATCTCTAAAGGCATTAAAAAAATCTAAATCAGGATTTAATGACCTTTGTTTGGCATTAAAAATCACTTGTTCTAAACGTTCATCTTTCATGGATGCAAGATTGCTTACTAGAGTAGGTATGTCAGCCTCTAAAACAATATACATGCCGCCTTTTAAATCCAGGCCTTGTTTTATAATTCGTGACTCAACTTGATCAAGGTCTCCAACTTCGCGTAATTTTTCTTTTTTCTCATCCGACATATTATGATATTGCCAGGTTGGGAATAATGTATACATTGCCCAGGAAAATATAATTCCAATAATTAAATATCTAGGTGTTAGCTCTTTATGCATATAAATATTTTATATTTTCACTCTGAAAACCGGTGAATATACTTTATGCAATGTCTGGTAGCAAGGAAACAGACATTTAAATTAATTTGTAATAATTTTCATATTTCTACCAACTTTTATAAAAGTATTAATTGCCTTATCTAGGTGATCTTGATTCATAGCTGCAGAAATTTGCACTCGAATGCGAGCTTTCCCATTAGGCACTACAGGAAAATAAAACCCTACAACATAAACTCCTTCATTTAACATTGCTTCAGCCATTTTTTGAGCAATAACAGAATCATAGAGCATGATAGGAACAATTGGATGAATACCTTTAAGTATATCAAATCCTGCTTTGGACATTTTTCCCCTAAAATATTTAGTATTTTTTTCTAATCTATCTCTGAAATTTGTAGTTAGAGAGATCATATTTAGTGCTTCTATGCCAGCGGCGACAATTGCTGGAGCAAGTGTGTTAGAAAAAAGATAGGGACGGGATCTCTGTCTTAGAAGATCAATTATTTCTTTGCTCCCTGTGGTAAAACCACCAGATGCACCACCTAATGCCTTACCAAAAGTGGAAGTAAAAATATCAATCTTATTCATTACTCCATGGTATTCAGCTGAACCTCGACCAGTTTTACCAAGCAATCCTGTCGCATGACTATCATCCACCATTACCATTGCATCATATTTTTCTGCTAATTTTGTGATTTGATCTAATTTTGCAATATAACCATCCATAGAAAATACGCCATCAGTAGCAATCATTATCTGACGCGCTCCATTTGCTTCAATAAGTTTCTTTTCAAGATCTGCCATGTTGTTATTTTTATACCGTAATCGTCGGGCTTTACAAAGGCGAATACCATCTATAATTGATGCATGATTTAAAGCATCAGAAATGACAGTGTCATTTCTATTTAATAGAGTTTCAAAAAGTCCACCATTCGCATCAAAACATGATGTATATAAAATGGTATCTTCAGTTCCAAAAAATTTAGATATTTTTTTTTCCAATGTTTTATGCAGATCTTGTGTACCACATATAAATCTAACCGATGCCATTCCAAAACCATGATT